>NZ_JAUBPW010000003.1:0-211772 GCF_036700965.1 Microcoleus sp. Pol8_D6
AATCGCATCTATCACGGGATGGGATTATATTCTATCGGCACTAAATACTGTAGCATAATTTTGGAGAATTGGTATTACTTTCATACAATCGTCCTTTTGCTAGAAGTGCTATTGTAGCATATTTTTGGAGAAGTGGTATAACTTATATCAGGCATCATTCTCAATCACCTGTTTAGCAACGGGCAAGATGCCCGTTCCACAAGAAAATGGAGTTTTCAAGAACGGGCATCTTGCCCGTTCTTGAAAACTGTACAACCTATGACTATCAACCTAGGCGATCGCCAAAATACTTCTGATACAACCGACATCTCGGAATGCAATGATTTACATCCAATTTCACCAACCCCATACTATTTAACTTAAACCCCAATTCTGACCTCAATCTAACTGGCTGGGAAACACTCACAACCTCTCTCATCGCCTCCATTAATTCCGAATATTTCTCTAAATTCCATAAATGCCGCCGCAAATGATCGCTATAAATTCCCGCTTCAGTTGCAGATTCTTTCACTAACCGATCTAAAGTCACATCTTGACGCGAAATATGATACATTCCTAGTCGCACTAAATAAGGATTTCCGCCCACTAACCCCATCAATTCTGCAACTTCATTTCCACTCCAATTCAATCCGTGTCGCGCTGCTAAGTCTTGGACTTGCTGGGAATTAAACTCAGGCAATTCAATCGGCAATCCCACATTAAACGGCGATTTATTCACATCCAGCGGAATATATACTTCCGTAGAATGCACCACAATCAAACGAAACTTTTTCCAAATATCTCGCCGTTTTGCTTCTTCGTGTAAAGCGCGCAATAACCCAAAAAAGTCGTCGGCAATTTCCGGCGATTCAAACAGGCGATCACTCTCATCTAAGCCTAACGTCAGAGGTTGTGAGGATTCTGAAAGCAAATACTGTTCAAAATAAGCCTTGCAGCACTGATTGCTGCCAATCAAATCGGCTAATTCCCAACACTTGGGCAACTGCTCCAGCATTCCTAACTCTTGACCGATGCTAGCACAAAACCACTGCAAAAATGTATCTGAACTAGCGAATATTTTCCGATTTGCTAGATGAAAACTCAGCGCTACCGTGCGAGAACCTTGCTCTTCTGCATGATGCAAAATCCTCGCCATCAAGGAAGTTTTGCCCATTTGTCTGGGTGCTTTTATGCGGATGAGGGCTCCCGGTTGGGCGATCGTCTCGTAACAGCGGGATTCGATCGGAGGGCGATCGATATAAAAACAAGAAGCTATTTCAACTTGTCCTCCCGGCAATTCTGGCGGTGCTGCTGGCAGGGGTTGAATTATTGACTGTTTGGTGCTAGTAATTACTTTCCATTCTACAGCTAACTCATGGTCGGCAGTTAAGGATGTGCGACCTTCTTTGATAATCGTTAAAATTTGTGATAATAACTTAAATGAGTCGCCAACACCGCGCCACAGCCAGGGCTGAATTCCTGCTAAATATCTCAGTAAATCAAAAGAAAGCGGTGTATTTAATTCAAGTAAAATCGGTAATATTGTGGGTTTATGAGCAGTTGAATTGTGCAGTTCTTTGGCTAGCTGCACTTGTTCCAATATCATTTCGCTAGCCGCCGATTCTTGGGAAATCAGCAACAGCAAATAATCGCAACTCTTTAAATATGAAGCTGAGTCGCTGCTGTTGTTAATAAAAAAGACTTCGTGGCCTCCCGCACTCAAAGCTTGGTGTAACTGCTGGGAAAGGGTGTTGTTTGAGGTTGATCGATGGTTGGCGTTAGCGAAGCGATCCGAAGCAAAGCCCTCGAAGACGATCGCCACTTTTGCCCTCAGCAGCACTACCTCGTCTGGCTCTGAATTCGCCTCAAAATCGGCTATATCGCGCCATTCCTGCCCCAATCCGCGACAAATTTCGATGAAATTGGCATAATCCACAGGTTTGCCATTCAGAAAATGACTGACAGTAGATTGGGCCATCCCTAAATCCTCAGCCAGGATTTTCTGACTGGGGAAGCCATTTCTCAGGAGACAGGATTTAACTGCGCGAATGCACTCTTCGCGCACCCTTAGCGATCGTGGCATTGCTTATCACAATCAAAACACTGAAACCATCATAAATGCCAACCGTACCTAAAGTCGATGAAAAGTCGATGAAAAGTCGATGATTTTTCAAATAACTCAGTCGCCAACTCAAATAGCCACCTGATTAGATTAGAAATAACAAGGTTGAATCCCATCAAAACGAGGTAAAAGCATTGTGTATTCTATCTTAATTTGGTCGCTGGCGTCAGCCACTAATCAACCAGGTTTCGCCTTCACCCCGCCCCTATTCTGGTTGGTGATCGGAGTTGTGCTTAGTGTGATGGAGCTATTAATTATCAAAACTCAGCCCCAAAAATACAGATTTTACCTGCTAATGATGGGAGCTTCGGCTTTAATTGAAGCCTTTATTTTGTGGAGAGGATCTGTAGCATTTCAGTTTAGTTGGGCGAACATAATGTATGAAGATTTTGACTGGCAAATCTTCTACTGGATGGGGATAGCCCTCGCGCTGAGCATCTGGATTAGACCAATTTTTATTGTTCGCAAAAAGTTTGTCATTCCCGAAGCAACCGAAGCAACAACAATCTCCGAAATTTTCCCCGGAGAAACCGGAATGGTGATTTATGAAGGGGCTTCTTGGAAAGCTCGCAACGAAGATTCCCAAGGGGCGATCGCACCCAGACAAAAAGTTTACGTTTTGCGCCGCGAAGGAAACACGCTGATTGTTGTACCTGACAGATTAATTCATATCAACAGCTAAATCTGAGTTAGCTCTTTTGTGACTCGGCGATTGAAATCGCTTCTTGCCAAACACAGTCCCTCTAAGAGACTAAGAAATCATCACTATCAACTGTCAACTGTCAACTGTCAACTGTCAACTATTTACCAGGAGATTCACTATGTATCAGTATTTTTTGACGGTATTGTTTGCAATCACCGGAGTATCCTTAGCCAACAGCGTAAAAATTGTCCGTCAAGGAGATGAGGCATTAGTTGAAATTTTCGGAAAGTATGATCGAAAAAAGCTCGAACCGGGTATAACATTTTTGATTCCCTTTGTCGAAACAGTCGCCTATAAACAAACTCTGCGCGAGCAAATTTTAAACTTGCCACCGCAAGAATGCACAACGCGCGATCGGGTGGCCGTCAATGTTGATTTTATTGTGTACTGGCGAATCATTGACTTAGAAAAAGCTTCCTACAAAGTGCAGAATCTCAAGGAAGCGATGTTAAATATGCTGATTCTTTCAATTCGCACTCACCTTGCTAAATTATCTGTTGAGGAACTCTACACGGCTCGACATGAGATTAATAATGCTTTAGTGGAAGAGTTGGATACAACGACAGATCCTTGGGGTGTGAAGTTTACGAGAGTGGAATTGCGCGATTTTGCGATCGGCAGCAAAGTGGTTCAGCCCACATCCATTGACAGGAAAGAAGTACAAAAGCTGCGAGCTTAGAGATTAGTATTTTCTCCTTTTTCTCGTTACCAGGCTCTGCCTGGTAACGCAGAGTCCGAGGCTCTGCATCGCCGACTTTAATTCGCATTGTATATACCATATAAGGAGACAAAACCATGACTAAATATCAAGAATCAAGTATTAGTAATTCAGGTTATAAAGGTTGCGGATGCTTATTGCTTTTAATTGGCATTGGAGCAATTGGTGCGATCGCTCTGCCATCATTTCTGAATAGTACCCATCAACCTATGATTTCAGAAGCCAAACAGTATGTTGGCTCAATGAACCGCGCACAGCAAGCCGTATTTATAGAAAAAAGTGCTTTTGCTACTTCTGTCGATGCTTTGGGAATTGGGATTAAAACCGAGACAAAAAATTTCAAGTATTCAGTTCGCGCCACTAAGAAAGCAGCATTTAATTATGCAGTTTCAAAGCAAAAAGACCTTAAAAGCTATGTCGGTGGTGTTTTTCTGGTGCCTGCTAAAAACTTTGAGCCAAATGCTGCTAAAGAGGAAAGAACTACAACCTCCATATTGTGCGGATATGATTCTCCCGGTACAATTAAACCAGCGGAACCCACCTATGAAAATGGTAAAATTGATTGTGGTAAAGGCACAACACAAGTGACCAGATAATCTCACTATAGGTAAGCTTATGACAGTCGATTACCACTATCAAATCGGCGGCAGTCTCCCGCAAAATGCACCTACTTATGTAGTGCGACAAGCTGACTCAGAGCTTTATCAAGCCCTGAAAGCCGGAGAGTTTTGTTACGTGCTCAATTCCCGACAAATGGGCAAATCCAGTTTGCTGGTGCGAACTGTACAAAAACTCTCGGCTGATGGCATTGCCTGTGCTACGATCGACCTTTCGGACATTGGCAACCAGCAAGTCTCTCTAGATAAGTGGTACGGCGGCGTCGCTTACAAACTCTTGTGCAGTTTCAACCTGTTTAACCCAGTCGAGTTTATGACTTGGTGGCGGGAGAGAGAGTTGATGCCGCCGGTGCAGCGCTTAGGAGAGTTAATTGAAGAGTTGCTGCTGGTCAAAATTTCTCAAAACCTGGTCATTTTTATTGATGAAATTGATAGCGTTCTGAGTTTCCAAGAACCGTTAGACGATTTTTTTGCATTAATTAGATGTTGCTACAATAAACGCGCTCACAATTCAGAATACCAGCGCATTACATTTGCTTTGCTGGGAGTAGCTACGCCATCGGATTTAATTAGCGATGCAACTCGCACACCCTTTAATATCGGTTTAGCTATTGAATTGCAGGGTTTTAAGTTACAGGAAGCCCTGCCTTTAGCAAAGGGGTTTGAGGGAAAAGTAGACAATCCTCAAGAGGTGTTAAAAGAAATTTTGGACTGGACTGGAGGACAGCCATTTCTGACTCAAAAGCTTTGCAAGCTGATTCTACCCCATTTAAAAAGCTTAGCGTCGGCTTCTATTATATCAGATTCAACGGATGAAATCAAAACTAAAAAAAATACTACAAATCACTTATTAATTAGCAAAATAGTGCAATCTAATATTATTGATAATTGGGAATCATCGGATGAACCGGTACACATCAAAACAATTCGCGATCGCCTTCTCAGAAGTCAGCACCACGCCAGTAGGTTATTAGGACTCTACCAAAAAATATTGCCACTTTCAGAACCCCCCGATTGTAGGGGCGGTGCCCCCGTACCCGCCCTGGTAGGAGGAATCTGGGCGGATGATACTCCCGAACAAACAGAATTGCGGCTGAGTGGGTTAGTAGTAAAACGAGCCGGCAAATTAACCGTATCCAACCGCATTTACGCAGCTATATTCAGCCATAACTGGGTAGAAAAAGCACTCGGCGACTTGCGCCCCTATGCTGAATCCCTAACAGCATGGATAGCTACAAATTGTCAAGACGAATCTCGCTTGTTGCGCGGTCAAGCACTGGAAGATGCCCGACAGTGGGCGGCAAATAAAAGCTTGAGTACCCAAGATTATCAATTTTTAGGTGCGAGTCAAGAAGCGGAATTTGCAAAATTGCGCGATCGCGAAAAACAAACTCAAACAGAAATTGAACAACTGCGCCGCGAAAAAAAGTTACTAGAGGAACTAAGCGAAGCACAAAAGCAGAAAAAAGCGATTGCAGTTAAACTTTGGCGCGAGCAACAACTGAGAGTGCAAACAGTTACAGGAGCCGCAGCCATATTAATATCAATCCTGATAGTAGCTTTTTGGGTTAAACCGTCAATCGAAGAAAGAAACAACAAAATTCTCACTCTCAGTTTGCTATCTGAAACGCTATTTGCTGCGGATAAAAAAGAAGAAGCTTTGCTAGAAAGTATCAGAGCTGTTACAGAAATGAAACGATCGCTCGGAGTGAGTTCAGATATTCAGATGCGAGTGGCGATCGCCCTCGAACAGGCAGTTTACAACTTTCGGGAACGCCGCCGCTTGCAGAGTCAAGCGAGTACCCTTGCTTTCGTGAGTTTCAGTCCCGACAGTCAAACAATTGTGACTGCTACCGATGATAATTATATCAAGCTTTGGCAAAATAATGGCACTTTGCAAGCAAGTTTGACAGCGCATACTGATAAAATTAGAATGGCAATTTTCAGTCCTAGCGGTCAGATACTCGTCTCTGCAAGCAACGATAAAACAGTCAAAATTTGGCAAAGAAATGGCGAATTGATTCACAATTTAAAAGGACACAGCGGTCAAATAACAAGCGTTTCTTTTAGTCCAGATGGTAAAATCATTGCTTCAGCAAGTACCGATGGAACATTTAAACTATGGAAAACAGACGGTGAAGAATTCTTAAGTTTAAAAGTGGAGCGAGGTTGGATAACCAGCGCAAATTTTAGCCCAGACGGTCAGATAATTGCTGCGGCTGGCACAGATGGCACTGTTAAACTTTGGAGTTTGAGAAAGGTTACGGAAAAGTTGCAAAAACAGCAGTCAATCGAAGCCAGCACCGATATCAAATTGCTCCGAATTTTACAGATAGAAAGTGATAAAATTATGAGTGTAACTTTCAGTCCAGACGGAGCAATGCTGGCGACTGCAAGTGCTGGGGGAACTGCGAGAATTTGGAGCAAAGACGGCACACCGCTAAGTACTTTAAAGCATACAAGTGGAGTGACAAATATCAGCTTTAGTCCCGACAGTCAAATGTTGCTATCTGCAAGCACAGACAAAATGCTGAGGCTGTGGAACATTGACGGTACATTGCTCAAAACTTTAAAAGGTAACAAGGATGCTGTGTGGAGTGCGACTTTTAGTCCAGACGGCAAAGTGATCGCTAGTGCTAGTGCTGACGGTACGGTGATGCTGTGGAATTTGAATCTTGACGATTTGTTGCTGCAGGGTTGCGATGGAGTCCGCAATTATTTGCAGACAAATCCGATTGCAAATCAAAACAATCGCCACCTCTGTGACGGGATTGGAACTCAGTCGGAACTCACGCAAAAAAAACCTGGTTAAGATTCAAAAGCTTAAGTTTAGCAGAAAAGTATTTTGGCAAAAACTAGCTTTTTGACCAAGAATTTCTTGATGGTACCCGCCACGTAATTTATCCGTGGAATCAATCCAAAATCTAAAATCGAAAATCCTCAAGCCCCCGCATTTATCGGTGGGGTAAATCTAAAATCTAAAATCTAAAATCGATTGACCGCCCCTGCGTCTAGGGCTGATATCGTTACAATTGGTAGCAGCTAATAGGTAATAGGTCAACCCGATCGGTGTATTCAACTCTAGAACAAAAGTACCAGCGCCTGCAAAAAGACTTAAGAAACGGAGTCATCGCCCTTGGTGGCATTTTCTGCACGGGTACTCTCTGGTATTGCCTGGTGGAAAAATGGTCTTTGCTCGATGCCGCTTACATGACAGTATTTACCCTAGCAACTGTGGGCTACGGTGAACTTCAGCCCCTCGGTCAACGCGGGCGAATATTTACTATATGCCTGATTTTGATGGGTGTGATTGTGATAGGTTTCATCGTCAACCGCTTTACAGAAGCGCTGATTGAAGGATATTTTCAAGAAGGAGCAAGAATTAGGCAGCAGCGACGATTGGTAGATTCTTTGATCGGGCATTACATTCTCTGCGGTTTTGGGCGCACTGGCCGCCAAATTGCCTTGGAATTTCAGGCAGAAAACATCTCTTTTGTGGTGATAGATTCGGCAGTACAGTCGGTTGAGGCAGCTTTGACGCTGGGGTACATGGCTGTCCAAGGAGACGCGACTTTGGACGAAATTTTGCTGAGTGTAGGGATCGATCGCGCAATTTGCATAGTAGCAGCTTTGCCTTCGGATGCCGAGAATTTATACACTGTCATGTCGGCGAAAACTCTGAATCCGAAGGTGCGGGCGATCGCCCGCGCCACCACAGAAGAAGCCGTAAAGAAGTTGCAGCGGGGCGGCGCCGATGCCGTCGTATCCCCCTACATTACCGGGGGAAAGCGGATGGCTGCGGCTGCTTTGCGGCCTCAAGTTATGGATTTTTTAGACGGTGTTTTGACCGGCACCGATAGTTCTTTTTACATGGAAGAATTTCTGGTCGATCCCAATAGTTGTGTCTACGTCGGGGAAACTTTGAGAGATGCCAAGTTGCGATCGCAATCGGGGGCCTTGATTTTAGCAGTGCGGCGCGCTGGCGGGACTTTGATTGTCGGGCCTACCGGAGAAACTGTGATCGAAGGAGGAGATATGCTGATTTGTTTGGGCACTGCTGAACAACTGCGAACTCTCAATCAAATCCTCAGTCCCCTGAGTTTTCGCCTCCCCCGGCCCCCGAACTAATACGATGTCATATCAATTCCGGTTGCAGTCCTCTTGACTGTTACTGTTGACTGTTGACGGGCGGGTCGAAAAACTGAATTGTTGAGTGTTAAATGTTGACTCGATTTTATTATTCCGATGCAACCGGAAACGATATGAGATCAAATCCCTTGGCATCGTCGTGTATTCATCTCTCTCTTCCCTTTCTCTGTATCCTCTGTGTCCTCTGCGGTTTCATCATTCCGATACAACCGGAATTGATATGACAACTGACTGTTTGGACATTTGAACAATACCGATGCAACCGGAAACGATATGAATTTAAAAAATTCATAATCTCCACCACACAAGGATTTAGAGCAAATAAAAATGCTCTCGGCTATTTTGCCGAGAGCATTTTTGATCCCTTAAACTGCGTTTTGCTCACAGTTTGATCTCACTCATAGACGAAAGCGTAGACAAAAATCGCTGAAACCCAAAGCCGATGGTGGGATTTGAACCCACGACCGTTCGATTACGAATCGAATACTCTACCCCTGAGCTACATCGGCACAGACAATTTTGAATTATAGCACAACCTAAGCGAAAAAAGCAAGGAGTTGTAGAATTTAATTCACAACTCCACAACTCCTAGCTCACCAACAGTTAAACGGTCACTTCCGCATCAGTTGAGCCACCTCTGGCCCCGGAATAAACTAAACCCCGCTGCATATCCAGCGTCAGCATAGTTCCGTCCCGAATTACCCGCGTGGCATTCTTGACGCCCACCATCACCGGCACGCCCAAGCGCAAACCGATAATCGCCGCGTGAGAAGTCAAACTGTCCTCCTCCGTCACCACACCTGCGGCTTTCCGAATCATCTCCACAAAAGCGACGCTTGTGTGTTCCACTACCAAAATTTCTCCAGGGTGGAAATTGCCTACATCCGCAGCAGTGCGAGCAACCCTGGCCAGGCCACTCACCGAACCCAAACCGACACCGGTTCCTTTTCCTAAAACTGCTGTCACTACTTCAACTTTGATCAAATCCGTCGATCCGGCAACCCCTTGCAGAGTACCGGCGGTCATCACAACTAAATCTCCGTCGCACACTAACTCTTTTTCCTGGGCGACTGTCATGGCAGAGTGAAATGTCTGGCCGGTGGAGGGCAAATCGAGCACCAGCAAGGGTTTTACTCCCCATACTAATTGCAGTTGTCGGGCTACGTCTACGTGAGGAGTAACTGCCAAAATCGGAGTTTTCGGTCGGAACTTCGAGACATTGCGCGCTGTGGCGCCGGTTTTGGTCAGCGTCATGATGGCCGCAGCGTTCAATTGTTCGGAGATTTGGCTGACTGCTTGGCTGATGCCGTTGGGGATCGATCGACCAATATCTTCTACATTCCTAATATTCCGTTTAATTCCTTCCCTCTCCATCCGCACCGCAATTCTCGCCATCGTCGCCACCGCTTCGACGGGGAACTTGCCGACAGCAGTTTCATTCGATAGCATCACTGCATCAGTTCCGTCAAGAATCGCGTTGGCCACGTCGGAAATCTCGGCGCGGGTGGGACGGGGATTGTTGACCATGCTGTCGAGCATCTGGGTAGCGGTAATTACCGGAATACCCAGGCGGTTGGAGGTAGCAATCAGCCGCTTTTGCAAAATCGGCACGTCTTCGGCGGGCAGTTCCACTCCCAAATCGCCGCGGGCGACCATCACGCCGTTGCAAAGGGTCAGAATTTCCTCCATTTGTTCGATCGCCTCGTGCTTTTCGATCTTGGCAATCACCGGTACTTGCTTGCCCGCACTGGCAATGAGCTCTTTAATTTCGAGCACATCTTGGGGATTCCGCACAAAGCTCAGGGCCACCCAATCGACACCTTGGTCGAGGCCGAACATTAAATCTTTGCGGTCTTTATCAGTCAGCGCTTTAATTGACAGGTAAACTCCCGGAAAGTTCACGCCTTTGTTGTTGGAAAGCGGCCCGCCGACGACGACGCGGCAGTACAATTCCCGCGCCGCGCGGTCTACTTTTTCTACCAGCATTTCCACTTTGCCGTCGTCAAGCAGAATCACTGCTCCCTCTGGAACTTCGTCTGCTAGGGGGTCGTAGGTGACGGAAGAAATGAGTTCGGTACCTGGAACTTGGCGACTGGTGAGAATGAAAGGATCGCCGTTTTTGACAACTATAGAGCCTGTCTCAAAGCGCCCTAAACGAATTTTCGGCCCTTGGAGGTCTTGGAGGATGGCAACCGGCTGGTTGAGTTCAAAAGACGTTTGCCGGATTAAGCGAATGCTGCGCTGGTGGTCTTCTTCTGTTCCGTGGGAAAAGTTGAGTCGCAAAGTTGTGGCACCTGCTTCTATGAGCTGGCGCAGCACTTGTGGGTCGGAAGTTGCTGGGCCAATGGTGGCGACGATTTTAGTCCGGCGTAGGGCTTTTGGCAATTGCATCAGCGGTGTTCTGGGGAGGCAGGTGGATTTCTTGTTTAAATTTCGGCTAACGTTTCATCTTTGCACTACAAGCAATGACGCTAGTCTCAAGTCTTAAAAATTTTGATAGTCGTCAAAAAAGCAGGTATTGAACAATATATAGAATATCTGACTTTTTACCGATCGGTAATCTTTTCTTGGGGAGCGCCCTTTTTTGCAAATTTTTCCGCTCTCAGGCTTGACATAAATACAGACATACCCATTGATTTTGTTTCTTCTGCTGAGTTCTTTTGGCTAATCTAGGACTGGTATCCTTGTACAACAGCAATACTTTGTTGTTTGTGCAGACGCTAGTGTCTGGCGATCGAACTCTGTTCTTTCATAAAACTTTACTATTGTCCGGCTTGTATCTTATACTACGCAAGAGTGAAATATTAAGGAGTCTTAACAAAGATGTCGGAGGCAGGACGGCCGCTGACAGTGCCGAAAGAGTTTCTGAGTCCTCCCGGTGACTTTAATCCGACACTGCTGCTATTTTTGAGTGCAGTAGCGATTATCGTGATTTCTTACTTGGGTTTCTGGTATTGGGAATGGCCCCAATGGTGCTGTTTTTTATTGAACGTGTTGGCTTTGCACATGGCTGGAACTGTGATTCACGATGCGTCTCACAATGCGGCCCATCGCGATCGCACAGTTAATGCTATTTTGGGACACGGTAGCGCGCTGATGTTGGGTTTTGCTTTTCCGGTGTTTACACGGGTACATATGCAGCATCACGCCCATGTCAATGACCCAGATAACGATCCAGACCATTATGTTTCTACGGGCGGGCCTTTGTGGTTGATTGCTGCGAGGTTTTTTTACCACGAGATTTTCTTTTTTAAGCGCAAACTGTGGCGGAAATACGAATTATTGGAATGGTTTCTCAGCCGTTTGTTTGTGATCGCGATCGTGTATATCTCGATTCAATACGGCCATTTAGATTACGTCCTGAATTTTTGGTTTTCTCCGGCTTTGGTGGTGGGGTTGGCCTTGGGGTTATTTTTTGATTATTTGCCGCACCGTCCGTTTCACGAGCGCGATCGCTGGAAAAATGCCAGAGTATATCCGAGTCCGATTCTGAATATCTTAATTTTGGGGCAGAATTATCATCTGATCCATCACTTGTGGCCTTCGATTCCTTGGTACAATTACAAGCCTGCTTATGAGGCTGTCAAGCCGCTGTTAGATGAAAAGGGTTCTCCTCAAACTTTGGGAATATTGGAAGGGAAAAAGGACTTTTGGAGTTTTATATATGACATTTTTTTAGGGATTAGGCTGCATCACAAGAAAGCATCTGATTGACAAAAAACCCGGTTTCTTTGAGAGGCCGGGTTTTTTTATAATAAAACCTTTTAACCATATATAGCAATCCTAAATCATTCAAATAAATTTGTAGGGGTAGTGCCCCCGTGCCTACCCCTATCTATCGGGGCAACCACGGGGGAATTGCCCCTACAATAATTACGCAAATCATTTAGGATTGCTATATACCCAGGGGTGGTTTTTTAATGTATCAAGTCCCGTAAAAAATCAACCCACCTATAATGGTGAGTTAACTTTTAAATCAAGCCCAAAGTGAATCTATAGTGAATCTATTACTTTTCTCCAACCACCGCCACTGCTAAATTCCTATCCGGGCGTAAATTTTGAGCTCCCCGCAAATAAGGATGATAAATTTCAACGTGTGTCGGCCAATTGACGTGAATTAAAAACCGGATGCAGCGTTCCAAAGCACCCTCAACGTGCATTTGCTGGACATCCAACAAAGGAACATTACACCAGTGAGGACGTTCGCGGGCGATCGCGGCCGGAAACACAGCATCTAAATCGCGAGTAGCAGAAAACGTAGCACTAATAATTAAATCTGGATTTATATCATTTTTTGCTTCTAATTCATCTAACAATTCTCTCACCGCTTCTCGAATTGCTGCCACCGAATTCTCGCTAGCAGTAGTTGCCCCACGAATCCCCCGCACTTGCCACTCCACGCAAATTTCCTCCATATTTTTGTTATTAGTCAGTTGCTAGTTGTCAGTTGCTAGTTGTCAGTTGCTAGTTGTCAGTTGTCAGTTGCTAGTTGTCAGTTGCTATAGCAATCCTAAATCATTCAGATAAATTTGTAGGGGTAGTTCCCCCGTGCCTACCCCCTATCTATTGGGGCAACCACGGGGGGATTGCCCCTACAATAATTACCCAAATCATTTAGGATTGCTATAGTTGCAATTACCCATTACTAATTACCAATTACCACTGTCAACTGACTACTGCCAACTGCCAACTGACTATTTAATCACGGGCGATACATCCACAGCGGCAAACCGCTAGTAGAAAGCTCGAATTCCAGCACATTATTGTAAGCTGAAAGCCCGGATATATCCAGACTACTCCCCAAGACGCGATTTAGGAAAGGTTTTTGTTTTTCTAGGGTGCAAGACTCGGTTTTTTCCGGGTCGAGGCCTGCGAGTTCGGCGGCAAGGCGGCGAGCGTCCTCTTCTGTTCCCAGTCGATCGACCAAACCCAATTCTAAGGCTTGCTGACCGGTAAAAACCCGACCGTCTGCAAAACTTTTGACTTTTTCAACAGCCAATTTCCGGGCTTCAGCAACGGTTTCCACGAATTGCTGGTAGCTGGTGTCGATCAAGTCTTGCAGAATTTGCTGTTCAGGATCTGTCAATTCTCGATCGAATGCCAAGATATCTTTATACGGCCCCGATTTAATCACCTGAAAAGAAACGCCTACTTTTTCTAACAGCCGTTCTAAATTGTTGCCCCGGATAATCACGCCAATGCTGCCGGTAATTGTACCCGGATTAGCAATGATATGCTCGGCTCCCATGCCGATGTAAACTCCGCCAGAAGCTGAAATATTGCCAAAACTGGCAACAATTTTGACTTTTTCGCGCAAACGCTTGAGTGCGCTGTAAATTTCCTGGGAATCGCCGACAGTGCCGCCGGGGCTGTCTATCCGCAGCAGCAAGGCGGGAAATTTGCGTTCTTCAACGGTTTTGAGAGCTTCTAGCACTCGTTTACGGGTTTCTCCGGCAATGGCTCCGGTGATTTCGATACGGGCGATTTGTTTGCGGTAGCGGGGCTTGAATGGCCAAATCATGGGCAGTTTTCGGGCAATGTTACGGATTTTTGTAGCTAACTTCTTATAGTGTGCCTTATTCATCGGGGTAGATGTTGTGCCTGTGTTCGCAACAGGCAAGATGCCTGTTGCACAATCAAGCAATTTCTTGTGGAACAGGCATCTTGCCTGTTCATAATTGCCACAACAGGCAGGATGCCTGTTCCACCTTGATTTTGTTGTGGAACAGGCATCTTGCCTGTTCATAATGGCCGAGATTTGTGCGATCGAATTTAACTCAACAGCGATATATAATTGTAAAAATTGCTTAACAAAACTACATCCTTCTCGTGAGAGCCACTCTCATCAATTATTTGGAGTCTCCGCCATGCAGCTAAAGCTTACCGATTCAAAATTGCCTTTTGCCCCGCTGTTGCTAATTGCGCCGTTTTTCCTGTGGGGAACCGCGATGGTAGCCATGAAAGGCGTGATGCCGCACACAACGCCGCTGTTTGTGGCATTCGTGCGTTTAGTACCTGCGGGCGTGTTAGTGCTGCTGGCGGCCGCATTCATGGGAAAACCACAGCCGCAGGGTTGGAAAGCTTGGCTGTGGATTTCGCTGTTTGCTTTGGTTGACGCTACTTTGTTTCAAGGCTTTTTAGCTGAAGGTTTGGCGAGAACCGGTGCGGGCTTGGGTTCGGTGATGATTGACTCTCAACCGCTAGCTGTGGCGATTTTGTGTTTGTGGCTGTTTCAAGAAAAAATTGGTTTTTGGGGCTGGTTGGGATTAGTGATTGGCGTAGTCGGCATCAGTTTAATTGGGTTGCCGGATGGCTGGATTTTGGGGCTGTTTCATCCTGAAAACGTGCAGGTTTCTGCGGGTATCGAACAGTTATTTCAGGGTGGAGAATGGTTGATGCTGTTGGCGGCTTTGTCGATGGCTGTGGGTACGGTTTTGGTGCGCTGGGTTTGCCGTTATGTTGATCCGGTGGTGGCGACTGGTTGGCACATGATTTTGGGCGGTTTGCCGCTGTTGGCAATTTCGGCTGCAACTGAGTCCGAACAGTTTGTGAATATCGACTTTTCGGGCTGGATGGCGTTAGGTTATTCTACCGTGTTCGGAAGTGCGATCGCCTACGGTTTATTCTTTTATTTTGCTTCTACCGGCAGTCTAACCAGTTTAAGTTCTCTTACCTTTCTTACGCCTGTATTTGCGTTGCTATTCGGCAATTTGTTCTTGGGCGAAGTCCTCAATCCGCTGCAATCGATGGGAGTTGGGCTGACTTTGGTGAGTATTTATTTGATTAATCAGCGGGATACTTTGGGTGAGAAATTGCGAAAAGTGCGGCACGGTGAAGCGAGTGCAGAAGTTGAAGCAACAGGATTGTTAGAGTCGTCTGAGTTGAATTCTGTAGAATTACCCGTGCAGTTGCGGGTTAGCGAATTGGAATCAGAAGTGTAGCAGGTGGAAAAGTTTAGGCAAAATTGCCTAAATTTACCACTCGTCTTCTAAAGGAATAACAATTTTCTTGCTTTCAATCTCTACTACAAAACTTGTCAAACTGGGATTGTGTTGGTAACAATCCATCAAATCTCTATGCTTTCTATATTTTTCGGAAATTTGCCGATAATATTGAGGCTTTTTAGCGTCAATTGTAAAACCATCTTTTTTATAAAGCTGCTTATTTAACGTACCTAAACAATTCTTGAAGTGAGATTTTTTATGGTCTTTATAATAAAGTGGCAACAACCAACACTCAATAGAGTGTACTGATATAGCCCAAATAATTCGCTGTTGACATTGACTGTAGAAATATTCGCCAATTATTTCCTCTTTAAACTTTTCGATAACTTTTTCAATCAACTCTTTAGGAGTAAATTCGCCATTTTCATCTCGCTGTGGGATATCATAACCATGCTCTTCTGAAACATCAGTATCTATTTGGATAATTATATAGTCATTAAATTGAAACGCTTCTTGAAAATCTTTTAAACGGCAATAAGCAAAAACTTGACTCCAACTACCATAACCTTTAAATTTGTTTTCATCTTTTTTATCTCTTTCTGGTTGAAGCGGTCTAATATCTAGATCGGGATTCTTGAAATATCCTGCTAAAATATTTTCAATCACAATCTGGTCAGTCAATCCCTCAGTAATTAATCCAAAACTAATCATATTAAAAATTCTTAGGAAGTCCTCCGATATAGCCCCTCAAAAAAGCCTCGGATAATTTTACAGGTTCCTGTCCTTCGAGAGGTTCAGGTTTGAGAATGCGTCTAGCTTTAGTATGCCCTAATTGGTTGCGGTAGATCACAAACAGCCGCTGTTCATCATCACCTAAATCTAAACCGTCCAAAACTGCCGGGTTGTGAGTTGTAAAAATTACTTGTTTGTCGTGTTTTTTTGCTAATTGGACTAATTCTTGCATTAATCGGCGGCACAATCTGGGATTGAGAGAAGCATCAATGTTATCTATTGCAAAAAAATTAGGTGTGAGATCGCTAATGAACAAGGCAAAGTAAAAGAGTAAAAATAAAAAGCCTTCATTAGAACTTCTTTGGTCGAAATAACTTAAATCTGCATCTAAGTACCTATCTGTGATTTGGATAGAAGTTTGCATTGCTGCTAAATTCTGAGGAACTTGAAAATCTTTAAACCAATCTATCAATTGCAGATTTTCTTTGATTTGATTGAGTTTATCTTGTTTTGGGTCGGCGCTCAAGACATTTATAAGTTTAAATAAGCCTTCGCCATTAATGCCTAACGGTTGAATTTGCCCTTCTTTTTCAAAAGTTCGTAACGCTGGGTTTTCAGGAGAGTAAATTATAAATTCATTTAACTTAAGTATTGGAATAAATGATTCGGCATCCTTTTTAAAGCTTGAGAATACTTGTTTGGAAAGCTCGGTTTCTTCTTCTAAGAGAGATTTTAATTTGTTTTTTCCCCCATATTTTTGAATAAGCAAATTAGCAGCATCCTTTATAGAGGTTTCAGTATTGGCTAAAAAGTTCTTGCTAATCCACTGAGAATAGGGAGAATTATCATTTTGTAAAATACAACTAAATTGTTCTTTATCATTCTGTCTTAATTCAATGCTGATCTCTTTAGTAAGATTATCTTTTTCAAAAGCCGATCGCATAAATCGAGGTTCAGTCACTCGAATCCCCCGTGCAGCTAGGAACTCATTATCAAGTTTATCATTAGCAGCCGCAGAAGCCAGGGCAATCGCCTCTAGGATGTTGCTCTTGCCGCAACCATTTTCCCCAATCAATACGGTGACTCGTCCTAATTCTAGCTTCAGCTTTTGAATGGACTTATAATTTTCGATTCTGACTTCTCCAATCATAATTTAATCCCATATAATCTTAGTGTACTCATTGTATCTCCGATCGCATGAATCTCAAAGAACGCTTGCACAGCCATCTGATTCAAATTGTACGCGATCGCAACCCATACCTCGCATCCGAAGGGCATTTTTATACTCAGCAATACATCCGCGAACAGTTGGCACAGTGGGGAACTGTAGAAATTGACGATTTTTCGGTGCGCGGCCGAATTCATCACAATTTGATTTTGGATTTACCCCCCCTCAGTCCCCCCCTTGCTAAGGGGGGGAAGCAAGAAGAATCACCCCTTGCTCAGGGGGAGAAGCAAGAAGAATCACCACTTGCTAAGGGGGGGAAGCAAGACAATGTAGGTATTGAAAAGCAGATTAAAAAGCGGTTGCCACCGATCGTAATTGGTGCTCATTACGATACTGTACCCGGAACACCTGGGGCCGATGATAATGCTACTGGTGTTGCTGTTTTGCTGGAACTCGCAAGGGATATCGCATCTGCGCCACTCACATATCCCGTGCAATTAGTCGCCTTCGATATGGAAGAATACGGTTGTTTGGGAAGCCGTCATCATGCAGCTAAATACAAGCAACAGCAAAAGTCAATCCGGTTAATGATTTCTTTGGAAATGTTGGGTTATTGCAACCATAATCCTAATTCTCAAAGCTATCCCGCCGGCTTGAAAAATTTTTATCCAAATAGTGGTAATTTTATTGCTTTAATTGGCACTTTCCGGACGGTTCCCGATTTGATTAATTTGAGTGGCAAAATTCGCAAATCTGGTCAGCCCTGCGAGTGGCTGCCGGTGCCGAATCGAGGTTTAATTGTGCCGGATACTCGCCGCAGCGATCATGTTCCTTTTTGGGATAATGGTTATCCGGCTATCATGGTGACTGATACTGCTAATATGCGAAATCCGCATTATCATCGAGAAAGCGATAGGATTGAGACTTTGGATTTGGATTTTCTGGCTGGTGTTTGTCAGGGGTTAGTCCAGGGCATTCGACATCTATAATTAACGCGAGTGATCGCCTGCTAGTTTGAGCTACGATAAATTATGACTTTTATGACCAGAAGCTATGAGTTTTATGAATTGACTTCAACAGAAGTTTGTTGAATACTTGTAAATTAATCAAGCAAAAATTTCAAAAAAAAGAGATATGAATCCTACTTATCCCGATCGCAGTCGCTGGCAATTTTGGATCGATCGCGGCGGTACTTTTACCGATATTGTCGCCAACAGCCCCGACGGTAAATTAGTCATTCACAAGCTGCTGTCGGAAAACCCGGAACGCTACACCGACGCCGCAGTCCAAGGAATTCGCGACATTTTGGGAATTCCCGCCGACGCAGCCATACCCGCCGCCGAAATTGAAGCGATTAAAATGGGGACGACGGTAGCGACAAATGCTTTGCTGGAACGAAAGGGCGATCGCACAATTCTGTTAATTACTAAAGGTTTCCGCGATGCGCTGAGAATTGGCTATCAAAACCGCCCGAATATTTTCGCCCGCCACATTGTGTTGCCCCAGATGCTGTACGATCGAGTTATGGAAGTTGCGGAACGCTACAGCGCTCAAGGTGAGGAGTTAACTGCTGTCAATCCCGAGTTTATCCCGTCTTTGCAGCAAGCATACGATGAGGGAATTCGCAGTTGTGCGATCGTATTCATGCACGGCTACCGCTACTCGGAACACGAAAAACAAGTTGCTCAAATAGCGAAAGAAATTGGCTTTACTCAAATTTCAGTATCTCACGAAGTTAGCCCGCTGATGAAACTGGTTTCGCGGGGAGATACTGCGGTTGTCGATGCTTATTTATCTCCGATTTTACGGCGTTATGTCGAACAAGTAACCAGTCAATTATCTGTAGGGGCGGTGCCCCCGTGCCCGCCCTCCTCCTCCTCCCCGTGCCCGCCACCCAAATTAATGTTCATGCAATCGAATGGCGGCTTAGTGGACGCGGCACAATTTCAAGGAAAAAACAGTATTTTATCCGGGCCTGCTGGGGGAATTGTCGGTGCCGTTCAAACGAGCAAAAAGGCAGGTTTTGATAAAATTATTACCTTTGATATGGGCGGAACTTCCACAGATGTTGCCCATTTTAACGGCGAATACGAACGCGAATTTGAGACGGAAATTGCTGGGGTGAGATTGCGATCGCCCGTGATGGCAATTCACACTGTAGCAGCCGGCGGCGGTTCAATTGTCTTTTTTGACGGGGCTCGCTACCGCGTCGGGCCGGAGTCTGCTGGGGCCAATCCTGGGCCCGCTTGCTATCGCAAAGGCGGCCCTTTGACGGTGACTGATTGCAATGTGATGTTGGGGAAAATTCAACCGGATTTTTTCCCGAAAGTATTTGGATTGAATGGCGATTTGCCGATCGCCCCTGACGTAGTAAAGCAAAAATTTGGGCAATTAGCGAGGGAAATTGGGGGCGAGAGGACGGCGGAACAGGTGGCGGAGGGTTTTTTGGCGATCGCGGTGGAAAAGATGGCAAATGCTGTCAAAAAAATCTCGCTTCAGCGCGGTTACGATGTTTCGGAGTATACATTGTGCTGTTTCGGCGGTGCGGGCGGCCAACACGCTTGTGCGATCGCCGATGCTTTGGGGATGAAACGGGTGTTTATTCACCCTTATGCGGGTGTGTTGTCGGCTTACGGTATGGGTTTGGCTGATGTGCGGGCTATTCGGGAAAGGGCGATCGAGCAACAATTAAATGCAGAATTATTAGCGGATTTGCATCATATTTTAACTGCATTGGAGGCTGAGGGGAAGAGGGAATTGAACCGCAGAGGCGCAGATAACGCAGAGAATGAGTCAGAGGTTTTAGTTATTAGGAAGCTGCGCTTAAAATCTCAGGGAAGTGACTCGGTTTTGGCGGTAGATTTTGCTGACAATATTGAGGTCATGCAGGCTGAATTTGAAGCAGCACACCGACAGCGTTACAGTTTTATTATGCCAGAAAAACCGCTGATTGTGGAAGCGGTTTCGGTGGAAGTTGTAGAAAGAATGGATGTGCCGGAAGCATCCACAATTTCCCCCTCTGGTGGTACGGGCATCTTGCCCGTGCAACCAATTTCAACGGTGCAAATGTATGTTGCTGGCGGGTGGCGGGCAACGCCTGTTTATCGGAGAGACGATTTGCGATCGGCCGACTGCATAGAAGGCCCTGCTATGATTGTTGAAGCTACGGGAACTAATATTATAGAACCGGGCTGGTTCGGGGAAATCACCGAAAATAATGATTTAATTTTGAACCGCAGATGCACGCAGATGGACGCAGATAATATCGGCGTTCATTCGGGTTTATCTGCGGTTAAATCCGATCCGGTTTTGCTGGAAATTTTTAATAATTTGTTTCGGGCGATCGCGGAACAAATGGGCGTCACATTACAAAATACAAGTACCTCAGTCAACATCAAAGAACGTCTCGACTTTTCCTGTGCAATTTTCGACAAAAACGGGCAATTAGTTGCCAACGCGCCGCACATTCCCGTACATCTGGGTTCGATGAGCGAAAGCGTTGAAGCTTTAATTTTAGCACAAGGCAATGCGATTCAACCCGGCGATGTTTATGTTTCTAACAATCCCTACAACGGCGGCACGCATTTACCAGATATCACCGTTATTACTCCAGTATTCGATCGTGATTCCTCCCTTCCTTTGTTTTATGTTGCCTCGCGGGGACACCACGCCGACATCGGCGGCATTACTCCTGGTTCGATGCCTCCTAACAGTACAACAGTAACTGAAGAAGGTGTATTGCTTGACAATTTCCTGTTAGTAAGCGAGGGCAATTTTCGAGAAAAAGAATTACTAAAAATTCTGACATCAGGGAATTTTCCTGTTCGCAATTCCGCTCAAAATATAGCCGATTTGCAAGCACAAATTGCTGCTAACAAGCGCGGCGCAGAAGAACTGCTCAAGATGGTAGATCATTATGGATTAGAGACTGTGCAAGCTTATATGGGCTTTGTGCAAGACAATGCTGAGGAGTCGGTACGCAGGGTAATTGATGTTTTGCAAGATGGCGAGTTTACTTATCCGATGGATAGTGGCGGACAAATTAAGGTAGCGATTACAATTGAGAAATCTGCGCGCAGTGCAAAAATAGATTTTACTGGCACTTCTGCTCAACAAACCAACAATTTTAATGCTCCCGCAGCCGTGTGCAAAGCCGCTGTTTTGTATGTTTTCCGCACATTAGTAGATGATGATATTCCTCTCAATGCGGGGTGTTTGAAACCTCTCGAAATTATCAATCCCGAAGGCTGTATGCTGAATCCTCGCTATCCAGCGGCGGTGGTTGCAGGTAATGTGGAAACTTCGCAGAATATTACCGATGCTTTGTATTGCGCTTTGGGAGTGATAGCTGCTTCTCAGGGAACTATGAATAATTTTACCTTTGGAAATCAGCGCTATCAATATTATGAAACTATTTGCGGCGGTTCGGGTGCTGGTGCAGATTTTGACGGTACGGATGCGGTTCAAACTCACATGACTAATTCGCGTTTAACCGATCCCGAAGTTTTGGAATGGCGGTTTCCGGTGTTGTTAGAAAGTTTTGCAATTCGGGCTAATAGCGGGGGGAATGGATATCATCGCGGCGGTAAGGGAGTGGTACGCAGGGTGCGGTTTCGGGAAGCGATGATGGCGGGAATTTTATCGGGGAGAAGGGTTGTTTCTCCTTACGGTTTGAATGGGGGAGATGCGGGGAAAGTTGGGCGGAATTATGTTGAAAGGGTTGATGGTAAAGTTGAGGAATTAGGAAGTACGGCGACTGTGCAAATGCAGCCTGGGGATGTGTTTGTAGTCGAGACTCCTGGGGGCGGAGGGTATGGTATGCGTGACAGGGTTGACGGTTAATAACTTTTATGTGCAGACAAATTTTGTTAATTTGCTTAATTAAACATGGTAAGCTGTTATAGCAATTTTCAGGTCAGAACTGTAGATAGACTCGACTCTAGGAAAAGTCAAATGACTCCACCAAAATTTAACTCTACTGCCTTTTGCGGGAGCTGAGCCAATACGAGTATAACCAGCATCTAACATGAGTTGTTCAAAAGCAGCAACAGGCAAAGTTTTAGATAAAATCGGCGAAACACCTTGAATTGTGTGCTTGTCAAGGGTCATAACTACCCTGGTAAGTGCTATAGATTCGATACCCTGGCAATACTAGCGCTGTGCCAGCAAAATTGTGAAGTGTACCGGGATATGTTTCTTCGGCATCACTACCGCCAATGCGGATTTTAAAAGGGCCAAACCAAGCATAAAAGCCAGGAATCAGAGCATCCATACTGTACGCGATCGCTCTTAATTTTTCGTCATGAACCGACACAGATTTTTTGCCTGAAGGTTCTTTTTGGTGGGGAGGGATATTGCCCAATTTTTTCATGGCTTTTATTTTATATGAAAAGTTAAATTTTATGATTCAAAAATATATATTATCATAACGTTAGCGATCAAAAAGGCGGCTCGTTTTTCGCCATGGGTTCTTGCAGCCGAGCCGTTAGGAAAATTAGTTCAGCGCCGGCAACAACTTAATTATATAATTAATTGAATTAAGTATCAACATAATTTCAACGCTGTTGCACCCAATGTAGATCGTAGTGTAGAATCGGGCTGCACCAGCACTTATTCTCAAAGCTATTCCAGAACAATTGTGCAAACACCTAATTTTTCCGAACTCAACCATCCTGTGGTCAAATCCCTGTTCCATCACAGCGACCAGGAATTATTGACTCTGTTTCAAAACCATCCCGATCAAGGTAGGTTCTTCACGGCGATTTTTTGCCGCTACGCTCAAATTGTCCACTCCCTGATTCGCCATTCCGTGCGATCGCCTGTACAAGGCGATTACCTATTTGCCCACACTTGGCTGCACATCTATCACGAACTCCGTGGCCTCGATTTGCGCCGTGAAACCCAAGAGTCTGATGGCGGAAATCTCAGTCTCCAAAACTGGCTGATTAATGTCACCGCAGTCTGCATAAATCAAGCTGAATTGCCCCCTGTTGAGTCGATTCACTACTCTTTACAATCGGCTCCACCTCCCCTGTGGTGTTACGTCAAACAAGCCTTAGAATTGTTAGCGCCACTGCCGCGTTTAGTGGTGTTGATGGCTCAGACTTTCCGCTGGAGCGAAACTCGAATTGCAGCTTATTTGCAAGCAGAAGGCGAAGCTATTTCGCCCGCTCAGGTAAAGGCTTTACTGCAAAAAGGATATCAAACTTTAGAATCAAATTTGCCGGAGGATATTCGGGCTATTTATCTCGATGAAAATCTCGATTATCAAGAAGCACTTGTCTAGATATACACCATATAAATCCGCCCTTTCTATTTGTAGGGGCGGGTTTTACCCGAAATATTTGCTAGGACTAACAGCATCGTAAACCCGCCCTTTCGCGAGGAATAAGAAAAAAATGGCAGTTTATCAAGTTCGGTTGGTAAATCAGGAACTTGCGCTCGATCGCACGATCGCAGTACCAGACGACCAGTATATCTTAGATATGGCAGAAGATGCCGGCATCCGCTTGCCGAATGGATGCAAGCAAGGAGAGTGTTCTGCTTGCGTTGTCAAACTGCTGAGCGGTGAAATCGACCAAAGCGAACAAAAGTTTTTGAAGCCCTCAGAATTGCAAGCTGGCTATGCTGTTACTTGTGTGGCTTACCCGCTTTCTGACTGCACTTTGTTAACTCATCAAGAACAAGTTTTATATCAAGCCGCTCTTTATTTTAAGTAATACGAAATCATTTTTTTACCATCTTTTCTTCTAGCCTCGCGGGGCGCGAAATTTGTTTGTAGAAGAGCGCATTATATTCGCCGATCAAATCGTTATCAAAGTAGATTTGGTATGGTGTCATATCGTTTCCGGTTGCATCAGAATAATAAAATCGAGTCAACAGTTAACACTCAACCATTCAGTTTTTCGACCCCGATTCAACAGTCAACAGTCAACAGTCAACAATCATGTATGAGTGCAACCGGAATTGATATAAGGTGCGTGACTTTCTAGCATCTCGCTGTTAATTGAGGAACTAAAAAGCCACGCACCCTAACGAGTATAGATAAACCCGCCCTTATTAATTCAGCAATTGTAGAATCCGCTGAAGCGGAATTTCCGCGAAATCTAAGCGGTAATTGAGTTCGTAGGCTAGCTCGGCAACCGCTTTTTCCAAAATGTAAGCATCCAGCAAAACTTGTAGTTCCGGTATAGATTTGGGCAAGAAACTTGCATCGGCTGCAGTCGCCAAATAACTCTTGACAAAAGTTAGGCTGACCCAGCGGTGCCAAACGTTCGCCCACTGCTGCATCTCCGGGAGATTTTCAGGGCGAATCATGCCGCTTTCTACTTCATTGCGGAGTGCCAAAGTAACAGCGTAACTTATAGATTGCAGCATTCCTGCAACATCTCGCAGGGGCGACCTCTTCATCCGCCGCTCGCTTAAGGGTCGATCGCGTTCTCCTCCGAAATCAATAATTACGAAGTCTTTACCTGTATAAAGAACTTGCCCGAAATGAAAGTCCCCGTGACAGCGAATTCTATCGGCGGTGATTCTCAAGTTCAAAATAGACTTGAAACGTTCCATGAGCAAATCTTCGCGATTGAGGAGCTTTTGCGCCGATTTTTGTATTTCTGGCGGCAGTTTGGACAGCCGTTTTTTCAGATCCAGCAAAGTTCTTCCCGCCAGATTTCTCATGTGTTGATAGATGGAACGCTGGTAAAAGGAGGTGAAGCTTTCTGGGGCAAAAGCGGGATTTTCTGCGTCAGACGCTAAAGCGAGGTGAAGTTCGGCTGTCCGTTGACCTAAAAGTTCGGCTGATGCTAAGTAAGAGCCGATGAGTTCGCGAGCTAATGGCGGAATTTCTAGGGATAAATCCGCTACTAGCGAGTTTGGCTGTCGCTGGGTTTGTCCGGTCAAAGCGTTCGGCAAATAATTTTCCGGGGCAGTAGATAAATTCTCGCCAGAATGCTTTGCTTCTACTGTCATTACTTGCTCGAAATAGTCGCGCAGTGTGTCTAATGTATAAGACCAAGCATCTACGCTGTCGGGGATTAATTTTTGTAGGATTCCGACTGTAAGGACTTGTTTTGCTGGTGTGTGATATTCCAATGCTCCGGCAATTGGAGCATAGTGTTGGATCGAGTTGCGCTCTGTTAAAAAGCGTCCTATTTCTAATTCGGGGTTGATTCCTTCCTCGATTTTTCGCAATATTTTCAGGACGAAGCGGTCGCCGTAACCTGCGGATGTATTGCTTTGTTCTTTTTTGAACAGGTGAGGTTCGAGCTGCGCTAACTCTTCTTCTGATTTGAATGCACTGTCGGCAATTCCTAGCAGTTGACCTGCAACACCTCTGTAACTGCGAGAATTGCCGATCGCCCCCAGCAGCGCGCTCAGAAAACCTTTCTCCCCAGCAGCATCAAATAGTACCCCGATTTCCTTTTTGGTTTCTGGGAAGTGCAGGCGCGCGATCGCCCGATCGTCCACATCGCCTTTAATCTCTTCCCACCCTAAAGGCAAAACGTAAGTTTCCGGCATACCTTCAGTATAATTCAACCGCAAAAACAGAATGTAAACTTGAGATTCCTCTCCCGCGCTATCTTTACATTCAATCGGTACAACCTCACTTATTTCTAAAGATTGAATTGTCCTATCAGAACCGCTAAACCAGCGATTACGCCGCAAGTATCCCGGCAAAAGATTAAGCAGCATATCGCTTAACTGACTTGTAGCAAAAGCAGTTTTCCAATTACCTATGACCGCCAAAGTAGGCAAGTCTGTGGGAACACCGTGCAGCGAAAAATCTTCGTGTTTAACAGTAAGAGTAAACCAGTAAAACGTGTGAGGACTCAAACTCAAAAAGTAAGGCGAATCGCCAACAGCAGGAAACTCCGTGCGACCGAAAATCTCCACCGGAACAGCACCTTTAAAAGGCGCCAGGTCTAATTCTGCCGTCTGGACGAAGCGTGACAAATTAGCCACTACGAGGATGTGTTCGTCTTGATAAGTGCGTACAAAAGCTAAAACTTTGCGGTTTTCCGGGTACAGAAACTCGCAAGTTCCGCGGCCGAATGCTTGGAAGCGCTGCCTAATTGCAATCAGGCGTTTCATCCACCACCAAAGAGAACTCGGATTCGCCCGCTGCGCGTCCACGTTAACAGATTCGTAGTGATATTCAGGGTCAACAATTGGCGGTGCGTACAGGCGCTGCGGGTTCGCGCGGCTAAAACCGGCATTGCGATCGCCACTCCACTGCATAGGAGTTCTCACCCCGTTGCGATCGCCCAAATAGATATTGTCTCCCATGCCAATTTCATCGCCGTAGTAAAGCACCGGCGTACCCGGAAGAGACAGCAGCAAAGCATTCATCAACTCAATGCGGCGGCGGTTATTTCCCATCAAAGGAGCCAAGCGGCGGCGGATGCCCAAATTAATTCTCGCCTGAGTGTCTTGAGCATAAACCCGATACATATAATCTCGGTCTTCATCACTCACCATTTCCAGCGTCAATTCATCATGATTCCGCAAAAATAATGCCCACTGACAATTATTGGGAATATGTGGAGTTTGCTGGAGAATGTCGCTAATTGGGAAGCTATCTTCCATATGCAAAGCCATAAATAAACGCGGCATCAGCGGAAAATGAAAGTTCATGTGACATTCATCCCCATTAGCGTAATATTCAACCGCATCCTCCGGCCACTGATTCGCCTCAGCCAGCAGCATCCGGTTCGGGAATTTCTCATCTACGTGCTGCCGCAATTGCTTCAGGAATAGGTGAGTTTCGGGCAGGTTTTCGCAGTTAGTACCTTCGCGCTCGTACAGGTAAGGCACCGCATCCATTCGCAGTCCGTCTACTCCCAGTGCCAACCAGAAATCTACTACATCTAAAATGGCTTGGCGGACGGCGGGATTGTCGTAATTCAAATCTGGTTGGTGGGAATAAAAACGGTGCCAGTAATAAGCTTTTGCTACCGCATCCCAAGCCCAATTAGATGTTTCAAAATCTTGGAAAATAATCCGAGCATCTTGATATTTTTCTGGCGTGTCACTCCACACATAAAAATCTCTTTCGTTACTGCCTTTCGGGGCGCGACGCGCTCGCTGAAACCAAGCGTGCTGGTCGGAAGTGTGGTTAACAATTAACTCAATAATGACCCTAATTCCCCGTTGGTGCGCTGCTTCTAAAAGGTCTTTAAAGTCCTCTAATGTGCCGTAAATCGGGTTGACCGTAGTATAGTGAGATGTATCGTAGCCGTCGTCTCGGAGCGGTGAAGGAAAAAATGGAAGTACCCAAATTGCTGTTACTCCCAAGTTTTGCAGGTAATCCAGTTTTTCTGTCAGTCCTCTAAAGTCGCCGATCCCGTCTGCATTGCTGTCGGCAAAAGCCCGAACTGGTACTTCGTAAATAATCGCGTCTTTGAACCACAAGGGGTCGTCATTTAACATTGAGTTGGGCATGATTTGTAGCGATGATTGGTAATTAGTAATTTGTACTTAAAATTTGGTAATTGGGATTTGTTAGTTCCCATCCAAACCGATAAATCATAACTCATAATTTGACCGCAATTCCTCATGCCAGCGGCAGACTTTTAATCGTAATTTATTAACGCAAAACTTATAATTTCTTAACTATAAAATCTCAAAAATCTGTTTTGCTATTTCGGATACAGTTCACAATCCGGGTACATATGCGCGGTGCACACCCTACCAAGCTAGCCCCGTCTAGATCCCCCTAAATCCCCCTTGATAAGGGGGACTTTGAGAACACTCTTGTTCCCCCCTTATTAAGGGGGGCTAGGGGGAATCGAGCCCTTGTTGACACTAAGCGCACCCTACAGACTCAGGATTAGGTGCGGTATTTACTACCTGCCGGACGGTTGCCACGACATTACACTACCTTGACGTTTATTAATAATATTCGTTACATTAGTTTACATAAAGCAACAAAAGTTAAGGAAAAAGCAAAAATGACTATTGTAATCGCTCTTTTAATCGTCGGTTGGGTCGCGGCCTCAGTAATTGGCACTCAAGCATATTTCCTGGGCGAACAGTCAAAGCCCATCCACGAGCGGAATTGGAACGATGAATCTTTTGAACAACTGGCAAAATCAGTGACGGGAACAGAAATTGATTACCGCGTTCGCGTTCCCGCCTACAGCATGGATGCCTATGGCAGCCGCACCATGTCTAATTCTTGACATTTTTCACCATTTTTAATAACAGGCAAGATGCCTGTTCCACAAGAAAATTGATCGTTTGTGGAACAAGCATCTTGCCTGTTCCTAATTTTCAATAACAGGCAGGATGCCTGTTC
Organism: Microcoleus sp. Pol8_D6; assembly: GCF_036700965.1. Classification (NCBI taxonomy): domain Bacteria; kingdom Bacillati; phylum Cyanobacteriota; class Cyanophyceae; order Oscillatoriales; family Microcoleaceae; genus Microcoleus; species Microcoleus sp. Pol8_D6. The sequence goes on from NZ_JAUBPW010000003.1 coordinate 28,429, forward strand.
CACAAGAAAATTGATCGTTTGTGGAACAGGCATCTTGCCTGTTCCAAACTATTCGGCAACTACAAACTATTACCTACTAGCGCCGGACGAGACTCTTTTTTGCGAAACTGCAAAGTGTTATTTTCGCAGTCGATCGCAATTGTATCGCCCTCCACAAACGCATTTTCCAGAATCTTGTTAGCCAGCGGGTTTTCCAACTCCCGCTGGATAGCGCGTTTCAATGGACGAGCGCCGTAAACCGGGTCGTAACCGACATCTGTGATATGGTTTTTCGCCGCATCGGACAGTTCCAAAGTAATTTTTTGCTCGGCCAACAAACGCTCGATCCGCTTGACTTGAATGCTGACAATTTGCCGCAATTCGACCTTGCTCAAAGTGTGGAACAAAATTATCTCGTCCACCCGATTGAGAAATTCGGGCCGGAAGTGCGATCGCAGCGCTGTCATCACCCGTTTTAACATCTGTTCGTACTCTTGGTCTGTCTCCCGGTCTTGAGTCAATAAATTTTCATTTTCACTCTTGTTTTCAGTCTTGTTTTCACTCTTAGTTACAGTATCAACATCAACTCGCTGGGCCGACACCTCAACAGTACCATCGGCAGCCACTTTATAATCTGTCTTTTGACTTGACAAATCTTTCGTTTCCTGCTTCCGGCTAGCAGGTTTTTTGACGGTTTTTTCCTTCTTAGTAAACACGTCTAAAATGTGGTCGCTGCCGATATTGCTAGTCATCACAATTACGGTATTTCTAAAGTCAACCACTCGACCTTGAGAATCGGTAATTCTGCCGTCATCCAACACTTGCAGCAAAATGTTAAATACGTCGGGGTGCGCTTTTTCCACTTCGTCAAACAGCACTACCGAATAAGGATGTCTCCGCACTGCTTCGGAAAGTTGTCCGCCTTCGTCGTAACCGACATATCCGGGAGGAGCTCCTACCAACCGGGAAACGCTGTGCTTCTCCATGTATTCCGACATATCGATGCGGACGATCGCATCATCGCTGTCAAACAAAAACTCCGCCAACGCCCGCGCTAACTCAGTTTTGCCGACACCTGTGGGGCCCATAAACAAGAAAGAGCCGATCGGCCTTCCGGGGTCTTTCATCCCCGCCCTAGCGCGCCGAATTGCCGCTGCCACGGCTGTTACAGCTTCCTCTTGACCGATGACTTTTTGGTGCAAGTGTTTTTCCAATTGCAGCAATTTTTGGCGTTCGGATTCTAACAACCGGTTAACCGGAATGCCCGTCCATTTAGCGACAATTTCCGCAATGTCGCCCTCAGTAACTTTTTCGCGCAGCAGGGAAGAACCTTGAGCTTGCTGTTTCAAAAGTTCCGCTTCTTTCGCTTCGCGATCACGCACCGCAGTTTCCAATTTGCCGTACTTTAACTGTGCGGCTTTATTCAAATCGTAAGCCCTTTCTGCTTGTTCAATTTGCACTCGCAATTGGTCTTCTTCTGCTTTCAATTTATTGATTGCATCCAACAACTGCTTTTCGCCCAACCACTGAGAGGACAATTTTTCCTGCTTGACTTTTAAAATGTCAATCTCAGATGTGATGCGTTCGACGCGGAAGCCGAGCCCAGGGGCTAGAGCACCTTTTCCTTCGCCTTCGATCGACAATTTTTCCATTTCCAACTGCATCACCCGGCGGTCGATTCCTTCCAATTCCACAGGTTTAGAGGTAATCTCCATTTTCAAGTGGGCGGCCGCTTCATCTACCAGGTCGATCGCCTTGTCCGGCAAAAATCGATCGGAAATATAGCGAAAAGACAGAGTTGCAGCAGCTACCAGGGCAGAATCAGTAATTTTTACCCCGTGGTGGCGTTCGTAACGGTCTTTCAATCCGCGCAAAATCGAAACAGTATCTTCCACGCTGGGCTCGCCGACAAATACTTGTTGAAAGCGGCGTTCTAGTGCAGGATCTTTTTCAATATTCTTGCGGAATTCGTCGAGAGTTGTAGCGCCGATGCAGCGCAATTCGCCTCTCGCCAACATTGGTTTTAACAAATTTCCCGCATCCATTCCCGAACCGGAACTGCCACCGCCGCCAGTTCCGACAACCGTGTGCAATTCGTCAATAAATAGGACAATTTGCCCGTCGGAATCAATGACTTCCCGCAGAACAGACCGCAATCGTTCTTCAAATTCGCCCCGGAATTTTGCCCCAGCAATTAAACTGCCCATGTCGAGGCTGAATAGCTGGCGATTTTTCAAAGATTCCGGTACGTCGCCGTTGACAATTCGCTGGGCTAAACCTTCGGCGATCGCAGTTTTTCCGACTCCGGGATCGCCAATTAACACCGGATTGTTTTTTTGACGGCGAGAAAGAACTTGTACCACGCGGCGGATTTCCTCGTCGCGGCCGATTACTGGGTCGAGTTTGCCGGCTTTGGCGGCTTCTGTCAAATCGCGGCCATACTTGCTGAGGGCGTCGGAGTTAGCTTCGCCATCTTGATCTTGGGCTTTAGCGCTGCTGCGGCTGCCTTTCCCTGTTTCGGAATTTTTTTCTTGGGCTTTAGCAGTGGCGCGGAAAGATTTGATTGCTTCTTCGAGTTTTGGTCGATCGAGCGTACCGGCTGGGGGTTTGCGATCGTAACCGGGGCGGCCCGGCGGGCCGTCGCCTTTTGTCAGCAACCTGCGGCCGACTCGTTCGTCTTCTACTAAGCCAATTAATAAATGTTCAACGGCGATAAAATTATCTTGCCAAGTCGCCCTGGTGGCCTCGGCAACATCTAACATAACTTCTAAGCCGCGACCGAGGTATAGTTGGTCAGCGTTGGCAACTCTGGGCTGTCGTTTGGCAAAAGCATCTAACTGCTGGGCAAAGCGGGCGGCATCGACTCCAGCTTTGCTGAGAATGCTGTTGGCCTGGCCTTGCTGTTCGAGAAGGGCGATGGCTAAATGTTCAACCTCTAGCTGCTGATTGGCAAAGCGGCGGGCTACATCCTGGGATTTCACAATGGCTTCCCAGGCTTGATCTGTAAATTTGCTAGGGTCTGTTGGCTGCACGTTGGTTCCTCGCAATCAAGGGGATTCCTGTTGTTATCCGTTAATACATCGTCTCACAACCATCATAATCTTTAAACAGGATTATGAATTTATGAGTGCGGTTAACTAAGGCGGAAGTTGTGGCCTAATTGACCTGTTGCAAAAGCTTACACTCCGCAATCCACCCCGAAATTTGGTGCGCTCAGACCGACTCTGGCGATACCCTTGGGGATAGGTTCGCTAGCCGTACTTATAAAAATATTGCCAGAAACAAGATTTTTTATCGGCTGAGACTTATGCTATTTCCCACTTACCAATTTCTAGTTTTTTTCCTCATTATTTTTAGCCTGATCGTCTCTGTGAAACCCCAAGTCGATTTGTATAAAATTGTCTTGTTAGTTGCGAGTTTATTATTTTATTCGTTTTGGAGTTTTGACTTTCTCTTGCTCCTCATTTTCTCTACAGTCTACAATTATATCATTCTCCGGGTTCTCTGCAAGAGTAAGTATAAAAAATTTGCTTTAATCTCCGGTCTAATTTTCAACATTGGCTATCTCGGCATCTTTAAATATTGCAACTTCTTTGTAACTTCCTTATTTGAGATCCTGAACCAGCTAAAAATTCCAGCCAACTTTCCAGTTTTGCAAATAATCGCCCCCGTCGGCGTGTCTTTCTATACTTTTAGAATGATTTCTCATTTAATCGACTGCTACCAGCAAAAAATACCCTGTCCAAAATTTATTGACTATGCCGCCTACATTACCTACTTTCCGCAAATTGCCTCCGGGCCAATCTCGCGAGCTCGCGAATTTTACTTGCAGCTAAATTCACCGAAAAAATACGACTATCAAATTGAAGAAGTTATAATTTTGATTTTGTCGGGACTGTTTAAAAAATATACTTTATCCAGCTTTTTGTTTAACTTCACTGACTTGCCATTCAAAGTCCCCCAGCAGTACAGCAGCATCGATTTAATCCTCGCGGCAATTTCCTATTCCTGTTTAATTTACGTAGATTTCAGCGGCTATTCAGATTTAGCCAACGGCATCTCCTGTTTGCTGGGTTTCAAACCCATTGCCAACTTTAATATGCCATACCGATCGCTCAGTCTGCAAGAATTTTGGAAAAGGTGGCACATCAGTCTTTCCGAGTGGCTGAGGGATTACCTTTACTTTTCCTTGGGCGGCAACAAATACGGCAAGTTGAGGAAGTACCTAAATTTACTGATGACAATGGCGATCGGCGGATTGTGGCACGGCGCCGGTTTAAACTTTATTTTCTGGGGAGCAATTCACGGTTTAGGATTAATTGTCAACCATTTATGTAAAGATATCCCCCAAGCTATCCACTTTAAATTAGACTATGCCTTTCCCAGATTTGCTAGATTTTGCAGTTGGCTGCTAACATTTAGTTTTGTTACTTGTAGTTGGGTATTTTTCGGCACTCCCAACTGGGAAACTGCGGTGAGTTTTTTTGAAGGAATTGTCAATCCTGCTGTAGCCACTTTTCAATTTAACTTTTGGCAATTGTATTTAGTAATTGCAGTTATTGGCGCGATCAACTTGTGGGGCGATCGCATCTCCCAACTACTGCAAACCGTATTGTCAGTAAAAAACATTTTCTTTCGGGTTGTCTTAGTTTCACTGCTCGTGTATACTATCTTGATGTTGGGGCCGAGTACCGTTCCGCCTTTTATTTACTTTAATTTTTAAGAAATATGAAAGACCGGGAATTTTTGTTGATTGTTACTTCTGTAATTCTCACTTTAATATTTTCAAACTTATCATTATTTCTGAAAAGCTTCGCTTCAACTCCTTTCGCCAGTGCAGAAATTAAACAAGCCGCGCGCCTGATCGAAATAGACGGTTTCCGAAAATCAGAACAAGATTTTTGGAGCAAAATTAAAGATATTAACTTCGATAGTCTCCCCAAAGAACCAGAACTTCCTCCTGTCCCAACCGAAATAAAAGCGGCCTTTAAACCCCCAAAGCCTGCTAATGCTAAAAAACCAACCCCAGCTAAAAAACCAACCCCAGCTAAACCCAAACTGACCAGGCCTTATCGCAGATTTTTATTTATTGGAGATTCCGTAATGTTCGACTTAGGAATTCAACTCCAGTACACTCTTAAGAAAAAATACAATCTCGCCGATACGAAAATTGACTACAAGGTGTCGACTGGATTAAATCGGATAGATTATTATGACTGGTATGCCAGAACTCGCCAAATTATTAATAATTACCAGCCGGATGTAGTGATAGTTTTGTTTGGAACCAATGACCGTCAAAATATCATTGATTATCAAGGAAAAGCCTGGGCTGTCATGACCAAAGAATGGCAAAAAGCTTATCAAGAAAGAGTTGAAAGATATGCCAATTTACTCGATTCGTCATCTGTGAGAAAAGTTTATTGGGTCGGTCAATCGATGCCTAACAAATCTTCGTATCTCAAAGCTTTTCCCATCATGAACGCGATTTATAAAACTGCGAGCAAATCTTCATCCAAAATCGAATTTATTTCTACTTGGGAGACATTTGGACAAGCCGGAAAATTTGTTCCTGTAGTGGCTAATAAATCCGGTAAGCGAGGCTATGTAAAAAGTAATGACGGCTTGCACTTTACCTCCCACGGAGCTCAAATTATCAGCGACTTAATCGTTGATCAAATGGCGAGCGACAAAATCTTAAAAGAGCCGACAAAGAAATGAGTATAGTAGGTTGGGTTTCGTAGCCAAACCTAAAGTTTGGACATTTGACCGATTATTGCAAAATAATATATTTTAGTTCGGGACTCACATTAGTCTTGGTCAACTAGGTTTATAGGGAAAATATCGGCTTGACTTATAATAAATTTACTTGTGAAACCTGGTTTATAATTGCCTATACGTTCAGGACTAATATTGACAAAAAGCAGCAGTAGATATAAAGTTGAATTGAGCATCAAACAACAGCGTCAAGATATAGTAATTGTCATCGCGACAAATTATGACGAGCAATCTGTGGAAACTCGATCGCACTAACATCCCTGAGTCAAGGGGGTGCAGCGGCACAGCACTAATCTTCCTTCTCACTAAATATACTCAACCTTGGCAAAGAATAAACCTAGTTGAAAAATTCCTGCAACAGTGCGGCATCGAGCCTTTTGCTGAAGTTTTGGGCGTACCCAACAGCGGAATATTCAGAGAAAATATACCCATATCCGTCAGAAAACCGCATCCGAATTTGCTGTTTCGCGCTTTGGCAATTCAGGCATTGGGGAAGGTGCGAGAGGGGCTGATATCAAGTGAGAAAGCAGCTAGAGCAAGTGATTTTAGCAAAAATCTGCTGGCGGCGTTAGAACAGGAAGCGCGAGGGGGAGCGACTCCTTTAATTCGGTGGTCTGCGGCTGTTAGTATTAAGTCAATTTGGTTGGATGAAGCAGGGCAAGGGCAAGGCAAGGAAGGTGCTGTCAATTCCACAATCAATGCAGAGGAAATTGAGCGACGGGTTGTAGAAGAGCAAATTCAACTATTAGCAAGCAACAAATTTGCTTTAGGTGACAGCAGCAGACATGACAGCCACAAGGAATATGAGAATTGTCTCGATTTTTGGGTGTACGGCCCTAGCTGGCTGCTGCCCATTCTGCCAATGGATTGCGAAGAATATCTGTTTTGGATCGATCGAGTATTTGCTGCGATCGCACTTACGGGCCCGTACAAATTGAATGCTGAAAACGATGCAGCGGTAACAAACTTTTTGGAAGTTGCAGAAAATAATTTTAATGACTGGGAATTCTCTAAAATACTTGCCAAAATTTTTGAGTTCCTGCACCACCCGGAAGCGAAAGTCAAAAATCTAGCTACAATTATTTTAGAACCTTACAAAGATAAGCTAGACCGAAAATCGGCGCAGATTATGACAGCGCTGGTATATCAATTTAATGTAAAATATCAGCCCTTAGAATGTCTGACTCTTCCCGAAATAGAAGAGTACAAAGCGTCACTGTATTTCGGTAAAATGGAAATTGACGACTTGTATGGTGAGGCTTTGTCGCTGTGTGGCGATCGGGATGTCGAACTCGCAAGTTTATTGTCAGCTAAACAAAGGGAATCCCAAAATACTTTAGAGGAGCATATCAACAATCTGAGCAAGTTAGTTAAGTCAATCATAAATTGCCAGAGCTTGTTAGATGCTAATAGGGAACTTTTGTATTTGACTGTAGATCGGCTGGAAAAATGGGATTACACTCTAGACAATAAACTGGCGGCGCACCGCAAACAAATCCAAAACCTGAGCTTGGATAAAAGTACATCCGAGCAGTGCATAAACCTGGACAATGAACTCAATTATATCAGAGATGCTTTGCAGTATACTTTGTATGAAATCACCTCAAATATTAACAGCCAAATTAGAGAGTTAGAACTTTCTGTGTCCAAAAATAGCAAGACGGCAACAGATATGTTTAGGTGGACGTGGCTATTATTCAGGGTGGGGTTTTCAGTAGGGCTGTTTTTGTATTTATCGGATTTAGTGATTAAGTGGATATTCGCGGTCAGCTACACAAGCGAATTTCTAGTTTATTGGACTATTTTATTTAGTGTGATAGTAGTATTTTTGTTAGTATTATCTGTATTTTTTTCTGGGATCGCTGCTTTAGACCAGCGCCGAGAATCTAAATTAATTCCAAAATTTGATAGCTTAAGCCAAATAGGGAGCAGTTTTTCTATATTGTGGCAAAAAATTTATTTGCAGCAGTTTGTCCCGTCGGTGCGATCGAATTAAAAGTTTCAGTTGACAGTTGACAGTTGACAGTTGTGGGTACGACTGTTGTCCAAAGGAAAACGGAAGAGGGAAGATAGTTTTTCCTTCCCCTTCCCCCTCTTAAGAAAGTTAAGATGCGGTTGTTGCTGCTACTTTCTGGGTGTTGCTACCTTGATTTTCCAGTTGAATTAATTCAACTTTATATCCATCTGGATCTTGCACAAAAGCGATGACAGTTGAACCGTGCTTCATCGGGCCGGGTTCCCGAATAACTTTACCGCTGCGGGCTTTAATTTCTTCGCAAGTACCGTAAATGTCGTCAACGCCGATCGCAATATGACCGTAAGCATCCCCCAAATTGTACTCTGTGACGCCCCAGTTGTATGTTAATTCCAAAACTGTAGTGTCGGATTCATCGCCGTAGCCCACAAAAGCCAGAGTAAATTTACCGTCTGGATAGTCCTTTTGCCGCAGCAATTTCATGCCCAGAACCTCAGTGTAAAATTTGAGGGACTCTTCCAGGTTGCCGACTCGGAGCATCGTGTGTAGTAGTTGCATTTAGCTCACTCCAAATTTTTTAAGCTTTCATCTATTTTAGCGATTTCTTGCTGAAAAAACTCGCGCCTCAACCGTCGCAATTGCCACAGGTTGACAACTGTCTATTTGATTTATCTTTGTACTTCCACCACACCCCTAAACATATTCATGCCGCAAGTAAATAGGTATCGTCCAGGTTGTTGAGGGGTGAATTCAACAGCCATTACCTGATTTAGAGGTAATTCTCGCACAATGTGAAAATCTGGTAACACCACTTTTTCAAGACAACTGTTGGGGTCGCGCCTTAAGAAATTGAGCCTGACTAATTGACCTGCTTTCACAACTACAGTGGCAGGCTCATAACCCCCGTCTACAGTAATAATCAACTCTTGTATCCCCTGAATATATTCAGCTTGCTGCCCTTTAGCTTTACTGAACAAAAACCACCACAATTCCAAACCAATTAATGTCAAACCACCTATTGTGATGCCAACTTTTAAACCTAGTGGCTGTTCAATGCTGCGGAATTGAGTCGTTGAAGTAGAATGCGGGACGGACATTTCGGAAGCTTGAACTCCCGATGCCATTCCCATCACAAGTCCTAAACTCGCGAGACTTCCCCAAATTTGACTAGGCTGTAACATTTTTCTAATTTCTCCCAATTTATGCACTAGATTTGGCTTTAAAATTCCGCAATCGCAAAGCATTAGTAACTACAGAGACTGAACTGAAAGCCATTGCTGCACCGGCGATAATTGGATTGAGCAGCCAGCCGAAAATAGGGAACAAAATGCCCGCCGCGATCGGTATTCCAGCGATGTTGTAAATAAACGCAAAAAATAAATTTTCCCGGATGTTCCGCATGGTGGCGCGGGAAAGTTTAATTGCTGTAACTATGCCTTGCAAATCTCCTGAAATTAAGGTAATGTCACTGGCTGCGATCGCCACATCGGTGCCGGTGCCGATCGCAATTCCCACGTCTGCTAAGGCCAAAGCCGGTGCATCGTTAATCCCGTCTCCCACCATCGCGACAATTTTTCTTCCCCGTTGCAGGGCTTGGATTTGAGCTGCTTTTTGGTCGGGTCTAACTTCGGCAAAAACGCGAGTAATGCCCACGGATTGGGCGATCGCCTCCGCAGTCGCGCGGTTGTCCCCCGTCAGCATCGCCACCTCCAAACCGAGTTTTTGAAGCGCTTTCACCGCCTGCGCTGACGACGGTTTGAGAGCATCAGCAATGCCCAGAATTGCCTCTATTTTGCCTTCTACAGCCATCCAAACAACCGTTTTGCTCGCAGCTTCCAAAGCTCTCCCGCGCAGTTCCAGATATTCAGTATCGCAGCCTAGTTCCTGCATCCACCTCAGCGTTCCCAGGGCGATCGACTTTCCGGCTACAACTCCGCGAACACCACTCCCGGCGATCGCCTCAAAATCCTTAACATCCGTCAAATTTACCTCTTGAGATTGAGCGTATCTAACAACAGCTTCCCCCAAAGGATGCTCCGAATTTCGCTCGACAGACGCCGCCAATTGCAGCAACTTTAACTCATTGCTATTCTCCGTTCCTTTAATTGTCACAAAATCAGTTACAGTCGGCTTACCTTCAGTAAGAGTTCCTGTTTTATCTAACACAATGATTTGGATTTTGTGAGCCAATTCTAAACTCTCCGCTCCTTTAATTAAAATTCCGTTTTCTGCACCTTTACCCGTGCCAACCATCACAGCAGTCGGAGTCGCTAAACCCAAAGCGCAGGGACAAGCAATAATCAAGACTCCCACCATTGTCACGGTCGCTAGAGTGAAGTTTCCGGTCGTGTTAAACCAGATAATAAAAGTAGCTAAAGCGACGGCAATTACTACAGGAACAAACCAACCAGTAACTTGGTCTGCTAACTTTTGAATCGGTGCTTTTGAACCCTGTGCATCCTGCACCATCTTGACAATTTGAGCTAAAAATGTATCTTTGCCAACTCTTGTCGCCCGAAACTTGAAGCTGCCAGTTTTGTTGATTGTGGCTCCGATAACTTCGTCGCCAAGTTGCTTTTTGACAGGCAAACTTTCTCCCGTAACCATTGCTTCGTCTACTGTGGAATAGCCTTCAATTACCTCTCCATCTACGGGGATTTGCTCTCCCGGCCGCACCTGCACGACATCGCCAATTTCCACTTGGGCGATCGGCACTTCCAACTCTTCCCCGTTGCGAATTATCCGAGCAGTTTTTGCTTGCAAACCCATGAGTTTCCGAATGGCTTCGGAAGTCTCTCCCTTCGCCCGATTTTCTAGGGTTTTTCCCAACAAAATTAAGGCGATAACGCTGGCTGCTACTTCATAGTAAACGCTAGGAGTCAAACCTTGGGCTGTCAAGAAACCGGGAAAAAATGTCACAAATACAGAATAAAAGTAAGCAGCACTCGTTCCCAAGGCAATCAAGGTATCCATTGTCGCCACCCGCCGTTTGAAAGATTTCCAAGCTCCTACATAAAACGATTTGCCACACCAAAATTGTACGGGTGATGTTAGGACTAATTGCAGCCAAAAATCGTGCAGCCATGCGGGAATAAATGGCAGATGCAAGCCGGTCATCGCTGGAATAGCGCCCACAACTAGCAGGATGCTGATGATACCTGCTGTCCAGAGTTTCCGCTGCAAGGTTTGAAATTCAGATTTGCGATCGGCTTGTTCGGAATCATCCTCTGTCGCCGCCATTTCTTGAAGCGGTAAAGCTTGGTATCCCGCATCATCAACCGCTGATTGAATTGTTTCTAAATTGGTTTGCTTGGAGTCGTATTGGATGGTTGCTTGTTCCATCCCAAAATTGACACGACAGTCAATTACGCCGGGAACAGATTGAATTGCTTGTTCGATAGATGAAGCACAAGAAGCACAACTCATGCCCCGCAATTTAAGAGTCAGATTGTCCATAGATGCCATCCTCAATGAGACATTTACCTTTTGTCTTTAAAGAGTTGGATAGCCCGCCGATGCGATCGCTTTCCTCACTTCACTTTCGGACTTAGCGGTTTGAATCGTGACCAATTTTGTCTTGAGATCCGCCTCAACGGTTGAGGCTGAGTCAATGGCTTGGACTGCTTTTGTGATTGTAGTCGCACAAGCAGAACAAGCCATCTTAGGCACTTTTAGCTGTAAAGTCATAATTTGAACCTCAGCAGAAACTACTCTGCTCAATCAATGAATTAACTCTATTGTAAAGTCTCCAGTACACAGGAGAGTCAAGGGGAATTGCAAAATAAATCAGGAATTATGAAAAAACTGGTTTGACACGCTACCCCTAGGGGTAAGGCGCGCACTGTGTACCCTACATAATTAGGTTGTGAGTCCTGTAAATCTTAACTTTGAGTGCGATCGAGGGCACAGCAATAATTTTTTACAATTCCCACTAAAAAATTTCATCCTAATTTCATTTATAGGTGAAAAGCTGAAGATAAATGACCGTTTTAAGGATATAAGCTCTATGAAACCAATTTCATTGAAAACAGGCTTTGCAGCGCTGATGTTGACCGCCACAGCCGTTGTAACCAGTGGAGTGCTTGCAGCTTGTTCCAAAGCCCCTTCCAGTAAAACTCCCGCCCCAAATGTTACCGCTGCAACCGAAGCAAACAACCAGCAAGACGTGGTACAAGGCGGTGGCATGGGTGGCATGAATCATGGCATGAATCACGATATGTCAATGGATTTAGGCCCTGCTGATGCCGACTACGATTTGCGGTTTATTGATGGGATGACTGTACACCATCAAGGTGCTGTAAACATGGCAAAAGAGGTGCTTAACAAATCCAAACGCCCGGAAATGAAAAAACTTGCCACTGATATAATTGCTGCTCAAAACCGCGAAATAAATCAAATGAAAGAGTGGCGAAAAACTTGGTATCCCAAAGCCAGCAGTACGCCGATGGCTTATCACGCTCCAATGGGTCACATGATGGCAATGACTCCTGAACAAATGCAAAGCATGATGATGAGCATGGATTTAGGGGCCGCTGACGACCAATTTGACTTGCGATTTATCAATGCGATGATTCCTCACCACGAAGGAGCTTTAGTGATGGCTGAAGATGCTTTGAAGAAGTCAAAACGCCCGGAAATGAAGAAATTGTCTCAAGAAATTCTGACTTCGCAAAAGCAAGAAATTGAGCAAATGAAACAGTGGCGGCAAGCTTGGTACAAACAGTAATTTAGCTACCCTAAACAAAAGGTGACATAAATCCCCAAAATGAGTGACATTAATCACAGTAGCTCAAGAGTTCCGAAAATACTTGCTTCACAAAAGCAAGAAATTGAGCAAAGGAAAAAGTGGCGACAACCTTGGTAGACAAAGTAATGTAGCTCGACTGTGGCTGTCAGCATTTGTCTGACTCCACCTCAGTTTCCTGAGAGTACCTACACATACTGTAGATAATTGAACCGTCCTACCTCTAAAGTAGTAGAAAATTACGTAAGAATACTGTAGACACTGGATTGACTCTACCTCTAAAGTAGTAGATAGGTCAGCAAAAAGCTATATAGATAGAGAGGGTAGTTTATGATATTGAATAGCTTGGAATTAAACACCACTTATAAATCAAATACAGCCGTAGATGATCTAGTGAGCGCATTGACAAACGAAATTGAAGCGCGAGCAGAGATTAAAAAACCGGAAAAAAATATACAGCCCAATCGCTTGTCATTAGGTGAAACTTATCTTCGTATTTTAGAATCTGGTGGGCATCTGGGCTGCTGATGCGAAATTTCATCCTAATTTCATTTGACCGTGAAATACTAGGTTGAGTAGAGCATTTCTAGCTCTTGGTCATTGCTTAGCGGTCGCTTCTTGGAAAATGCTAATAAGTAACTTTACTTAATGGGTATCACTTACTTACCTTGGCACAATACCAACTGCTAAACCTGTGGCACTCAACCTGATTTCAAGGAAAATGCCAACGATGATATTCCACAAATATGCTCAATGTCCAGCAATTATTAGCAGCTTTTCGGGAAGTTTGTTCAGCCTAATTTTGCTAAGTTCTCCTGCCGCTGTTTTTGCCCACGCTGGTCACGGAAATGAATTTCACCATAGCGGCGAAACAACGGAAACTCCTGCTGCTATTTCTGTGGATGCCGAAACAGCAAAACGATTAGGAATTAAAGTCTCCCCTGCCGCTCGCCAGCGACTAGATATCGGCATCAAAACCACAGGACAAATTGAAACTTTACCCAACGAAAAAGTAGAAGTTACGGCTCCTGTTGCTGGGAAAGTAGTAGAGTTGCTGGTTAAGCCTGGGGACAAAGTATCAAAAGGTCAACCAATTGCGGTTTTATCGAGTTCAGAATTAGGACAATTGCGGGTTGAATCTCTCTCGAAACGTGCGGAAGCTGAGGCAGATTTGCAGCAAGCGGAAGGCGATCTAAAACTAGCACGAGAAAATTACGATCGCCAAAGTCAAATATCCGCAGCAGAAATCGCCCAAGCCCAAACCCAATTGACAGCGGTAACTAAGCAGTACCAGCAAGAACAAGAATTAGTAAATAATCGTTCCGTGGTGCAAGCCGCTCAAGAAAACTATCAGCGTCAAGTTGAAATAGCGCAAGCAGAAATAGCGCGGGCAGAAACAGAATTAACTGTTGCTAAAGAACAGTTCGATCGCGACAAAGAATTAGCGGCATCAGGAGCGATCGCGCGGCGCACAATGCTGGAATCGCAAGCCCACTTCGCAGAAGCAAAAGCCGCTGTTGCTAAGGCAAAAAGCCGTCCTGAAGTTATCAAAGCCCAAACCGAAATTAAACAAGCCGAAGTAGACCTGCCGATGCGGGAATTGCGGGAATCTCAAGGCAGAGTAGCAGAAGCAAAAGCTCAACTTACCAGAGCTCAGAGCCGCCGGGAAGTCCTAGAAGCCGAGAACCAACTCAAACGCGGCAAAACTGCCGTCGAAGTCGCTCAGTCGCGTATTCGCTTGGCTGACGCAGCCTATCAAGCGCGGCTGCAACAATTAGGAACTGCTGCCAACGATCGAGGACTCGTTACCGTAGTGGCTCCGATTTCGGGGACGGTAGCCGATCGCGAAATCACCCCAGGAGAGTCAGTAGACGCAGAAAAACCGTTGATGAGTCTGTTAAATGACAGCCGCGTTTTTGCCACAGCCAATATTTACGAAAAAGACCTGAATCAAGTAAAAAAGGGTCAGGAAGTCAGAGTAAATGTCGCTAATTTACCCGATCGCACTTTCAAGGGAAAAATCGCCTTAATTGGGTCATCCGTGTCAGGAGAAACGCGGGTGGTGCCGGTGAAAGCAGAACTAGATAATATTAACGGTGAATTAAAGCCAGGATTGTTTGCGGAGTTGGAGATTTTAACCGACAAAACTACAACAAATATTTTAGCAATTCCGAGTGCGGCGGTAGTGGATGTTAGCGGGAAAAAAACCGTTTACCTCCAAAATGGTAATGCTTATCAAGCTGTTGAAATTGAACTGGGTCAAACGGCCGGAGATTTAGTTGAAGTGAAGAGGGGTTTATTCGAGGGAGATTTGATAGTAACGCAGCGAGCACCTCAACTTTACGCACAATCTTTGCGGGGGGACAGCAAGCCCTCAAAAGACGAGGCAAAGAAAGACGCAACTCCAAAGGTAACAGAAATTAATTTTAATAATTTACCCGTGTCTTTATGGTGGGCGGGAATAGGGGGAGGAGTGGCGATCGCATCCCTGACTTTCACAGCCGGCGTGTTGTGGGGAAATCGCCGCAAATTGCCAGCAATAGCAGCGGATTCTGGAAACAATGCTGCAAATAATGGTTTTTCCGCCTCTACATCGACCTGGGACGAGGAATTGCTGTTAAACAATAACAACCATCACGTTAAAACTCAAGAGACAGAAGTCAAGAGTTTAAAGTAACAGCACGACACGAAAGTCACGGATACATGGAGAGCTGTTTTTATCAAGGCCCAATGCCCAATTCCCAATTCCCAATTCCCAAATTATTAAATGTTCAGCACAATTCTGAGATGGGTAATTAACCGTCGCTGGCTAGTCGTTGTCGCCACGATTATTGTTAGTCTGTGGACATTTTCTATCATCCCCAAAATGTCGCTTGATGTCTTCCCTCCTTTTGCACCCCCGCAAGTCGAAATTCAGACGGAAGCACCGGGACTCGCGCCAGAAGAAATCGAGTCTTTGGTAACACTACCGATCGAAAGTGCGATTAATGGAACTCCTGGGGTGACAGCAGTGCGATCGTCTTCGGCTGTGGGCCTTTCTGTGGTTAAGGTAATCTTTGATTGGGGAACTGAAATTTATCAAGCGCGCCAATTGATAACAGAACGGTTGCAACAAGCGCAAAGCAAACTCCCGGCTGGAGTAGAAATACCACAAATTTCTCCCACAACTTCTCCTGTGGGCACTGTTATTACCTATGCTTTTACCTCGGAAACTACTCCTTTGATGGAAGTGCGCCGTCTAGTTGATTGGCAAGTCACAAATCGGCTTTTGGCAGTGACTGGCGTTGCTCAAGTGGTGGCTTATGGCGGGGAAGAAAGGCAGTATCAAGTATTAGTAGAACCTGCCAAATTGAAAGCTTTTAATGTGTCTTTGCAGCAAGTTGCTGAAGCGGCGGCGGCTGCGAATGTTAACGCGCCTGGGGGGTATTTAATTACGCCGGATCGAGAAACTTTAATCCGGGGGGTGGGGCGGATTGAGTCTCTGGAAGATTTGCAGCAATCGGCGATCGGCTCTCGCCACGGAACACCTGTCCGAATTTCTGATGTAGCTGATGTCAAGATTGGGGCTGCTATCAAGCGGGGCGATGGCAGTTTTAACGGCAAAAAAGCTGTGATTGTGATGGTAAACAGACAGCCAGTTGCTGATACTCCGACGGTAACGAAAGCGGTTGAGACAGCAATGGCTGAGGTGCAGCAAGCTCTGCCCAAAGATATTAAAGTTACTGTGACTTTTCGACAGGAAGAATATATTAATTCCTCGGTGGAGAATGTGCGATCGGCTTTAGTTGAAGGCAGCATTATCGTCACGCTGATTCTCATCCCGTTTTTGATGAATTGGCGCACTCTGGCGGTTGTTTTGCTGGATTTCTTCCTAACTTGGCTGTTGGCGCTGCTGGCAATGTATTGGCTGGGGCTGGGATTAAATACGATGACTTTGGGGGGTTTGTCGGTGGCGATCGGTACTGCGATCGACGATGCGATCGTCTATGCCGAAAATACCTACCGCAATTTGAGAGAAAATACGTCTTCTCTGCATCCGCGCCCGGTGATGGATGTGATTTTTGATGGCAGTCAGGAGGTGCGCGATTCGTTAATTGGAGCGACTGTTATTGGCATTGTGGTGTTTTCTCCTATTTTTACTTTGCCCGGTGTAGAAGGTCGAATTTTTACGCCGATGGGGATTACTTATTTGGTAGTTGTTGTGATTTCTAGTCTGGAATCGCTGTTAATATCTCCGGCCCTTTGCGCTATTTTGTTGCCTACCAAACGTATGAATGGTAAAGAACCTTGGTTGCCGAGATTTTGCAAGCATATTTATCATTATTGTATCAGAATTTCAATGCGTTATTCGGCGATTATTTTAGCTTTTGCTGCTGCTAGTATAGTGGCTGCATTAATTTTTTTGCCATCTTTTGGGCGGGTGTTTTTGCCGGAGTTTCAGGAGCAAACTTTGGTGAATACTATTATGCTTTATCCGGGGGTGTCTTTGGAGACAACAGATAGCGCGGCTTTTGCTATTGAAGATGCACTTCAGGATGATACCAGGTTTCAATACGTGCAAGTGCGATCGGGCAGAGCTCCGGGTGATGCTGATGCTGCGGGAGTTAATTTAGCTCACATTGATATCGGTTTGAGCGAGGAGGGCATGAAAAACAGGCCGAAAACTTTGGAGTCGCTGCGGCAGGAGTTTGGTAAATTGCCGGGAGTTGCACCAAATATCGGCGGTTTTATTTCTCACCGGATGGATGAGGTTTTATCTGGTGTCAGGAGTCAGATTGCTGTCAAAATCTTTGGCCCGGATTTGGATCAGCTTCGCAGCATCGGTGCCAAAGTTGAAGAGCAAATGAAAACAGTGGAAGGCATTGTGGATTTGCAACTAGAACCGCAGGTGCCAGTGCAACAAATTCAAATTAAGTTTAACCGTCAAGCTGCGGGTAGATACGGTTTAAAAATCGGAGAGCTTTCTGAAATAATTGAGACAGCTTTAAACGGCAAGGTTGTTTCTCAAGTTTTGGAAGTGCAGCAAACTTTTGACTTAGTTGTTTGGTTGCAGCCGGAAGCCCGAAATAACTTAGAAACTATTCAGAATTTGCTGGTTGATACTCCAAGCGGTAACAAGATTCCCCTCGCCCAAGTTGCGACTGTTAAATACGGTACGGGCCCCAATACGATTAACCGCGAGAATGTTTCTCGCTTGATTGTAGCGGCGGCTAATGCTAAAGGTAGGGATTTGCGATCGGTTGTGAATGAAATTCAAGCTAAAGTCAAACGAGAGGTGCAGTTGCCTTTTGGCTATTTTATCCAGTACGGTGGTCAATTTGAAGCCGAGCAAAGAGCTTCGCAAAATATTATGATATTTAGTGCGATCGCCTTTTTGGTAATTACAGTATTGATGTACTTGTCCGTCAAGTCAATTCCTTCAACTGCTATGATTATGATTAATTTGCCTATCGGCTTAGTGGGAGGAGTAATTGCGGTAGCTTTGACGGGCGGCATCATCTCTGTAGCTTCCCTGGTTGGCTTTGTCACATTATTCGGCGTTGCTACCCGTAACGGCTTGTTATTAGTAGACAACTACAACACTAAATTTGCTGAAGGACTGCCTTTTAAGGAAGCAATTATTAAAGGTTCGATGGAACGGCTCAACGCCATCCTGATGACCGCTTTAACTTCAGCTTTGGGTTTAGCACCTTTAGTATTTGAAGGTGGGGCGGGCAAGGAAATTTTGCAACCGCTGTCCGTCGTAGTTTTAGGAGGGTTATTTACTTCTACTGCCTTGACTCTGTTAGTTTTGCCAGCTTTGTATGCTCAATTTGGGCATTTTTTACGACCTAAACAACCTCAGCGAGTTATTGAAGACGGCAAGGTAGTTAATGTGTGATATTTTCTAATTATTGTCAGTCAGCAAGGAGTCAAACAAATGAAATCGCTTAAGTCAAATTTAATTGTTCTAGGTAGTGTGGGATTGATGTTTTTGGGAGGTTGCAGTAAAGGCGACCAAGCAAGCGATCCAAATACTACTCCAGCCTCCCCTCCTGTCGCCTCTCAACCTGCGTCTTCGCCTCCCGCCCCTGCTCCTGCAACAGCAACTCAAGGGGGGCAAGTTGTAAAGTCGGGAGCTTACTATTTAGAGTTTGTACCGGAAAAAGAAGCTACGGGAACTCATTTAGATTTATTTTTGCAAAAAGGGGAGAAAAAGGAACCAGTTCCTAACGCCAAAGTGACGGCTCAAGTGCAGTTGCCGAATGGAAAGCAGCAAACCTTAGCTCTCAAGTATGATGCTGAGGGCAAACATTACGCTGTGGTGTTTCCCGGCAAAGATGCAGGAAGTTATCCCGTGAAAGTGACTGCGGATATTAACGGAGAAAAAGTTGACGGTCGTTTTACCTTCAATCAATAGATAGCTAATAACTAATGCGCTCTAAGTTAGGGGCGCATTAGTTATTAGCAACAAACAACTGCCTTCTGCATTTCCACTAAAAAGCCGATCGCGTTTCGATCGCACTTAATTTCCTATTTCGTTACCTGAGTTTTTTTGAATGGGAAGAAAACTCTACCTGCCAGACTTTGGAAGTAGATGCCACCGACAGTACCTAAAAATACCAAATAGGCGATCGCCTGCACGACATAGAGCTTATCCGTGTAGCCAAACAGCGCACTCAACAACAAACCGGGAAACTTTTCTTCGGGAAGCAATTTCGAGGTATTCCACACCATCGGCCCGAGAATGCAGGAGTGGATTTTAGTAAATCTTTCGTAATAGAAACACATCCCTGCTGACTCGCGATTTGCTTGCGATAAAATATTCACCGCGCTGTCAAATAATCCCAAAGTAGATACCACTAAACCCGCTACAATGAAGAGCAATAAAATGCCCATATATTTGAAAAACAGGCGGATATTAATTTTGACTCCCCATTTAAACAGCAGGACACCAAGTCCGGCTGCTGAAAGTATTCCTCCCAAAGCGCCGAGGGCTGGAATAATGCCTTGTTGAAACTTGGCGACGACAAACAAAACAGTTTCAAACCCTTCGCGCAAAACGGCAATAAAAACTAAACTAAATACGCCCCAACCGGCATGAGATTTGTGCGTTAAGGCGGCACTCACAGCGCCTTCGACTTCGGCTTTCATAAATCGCGCTTGCTTGGTCATCCAAATCAGCATCCAACTCAGCATTGCGATCGCCACAAGCCCAAAGATTGCCTCTAGCAGCGACTCCATAATCGGTGCAAAAGGCTGATTGGATGCGGACAAAATTTGAATAGTCCAGCCGAAAAGTATACCTATCAAAGCGCTGGCAATCAGTCCAACGCCAACACCGCCGAAAACCCAAGGACTTAAATAACTTTGTCCCGACTTTTTGAGACAAGCGAGAACGATTCCGACAACTAAGGCGGCTTCGACTCCTTCGCGGAGAGTAATTACAAATGTGGGCAATGCTTCGCCAAAATTCATTTTTTTACTTGAGGTAATATCGGGAGGTAATTGGTAATCTTTTTACCAATTACCGTGGTTTCAGTTAACTTTTTTAAGAGGCGGGTTTGAGAACTTTTTGGCTGTCGCTTTCGATGGTTTTAACTAGCTGGTTGACTTGTTCGGTGGTTTTGACGGGGGCAGGCGGTGCGATCGCCGTTGGCCAATTTGTCTTCAGTTCTGTCATGTTAGCCACAATTGCTTTGTCAATTTCCGGGCTGGTTTTAGCCACTTGCTCGGCTATATCTTTGTACAGCATTTCCGCGTACATGACAAAACCCCGCGAATCTTGATATTCAATAATTGCGGAAATTTTGCCGTTAGCAACTGCGGCTCCGTATTCGGAATTAGCTGTATCTAGCAAGCCGTTAATCACTTGCAGCACGAATTTCGGATCTTTGCGCTGCGTTTCGGGAAGGGCGGCAATTGCTCTGTCAACTGCTTGCATTGATGTGTCAAATTCCGCCTTCACTTGAGCCGGATCTTTTGCACCCGCTTTAACTAAATCCTGCAATTTAATTAAAGTAGTCTTAAATTCAGGAATTTTACGATCGTTTAGCTGATCTTCCACATCGGCATAAATTTCTTCGACTGGATGCCCGATGTGCGGTTCTGCCTGGTCTGGTTTGCCTTGATCCAAGAGTTCTTTTGCTACGATAAGATGCCCTTTCATCAAGCCAAGTTTAGTCATGTAGTCTACATCTTTGGGTTCGCCTGTCAGCACCACATTTTCAATAGTTACCAAGTCTTTGATTTGGTCAAATTGGGCTTGAGTAATGACATTTTTTGAAACCAATTCTTCGACTTTTCCGTAAGGGCGGCTGGCTTGAATTTTGTTAGAAAGTGCCGGTACTCCTAACTTGGCTTCGAGTTTATCTAACTCTGAAAGAATGGCAGTATTGATGTTGATGCCGCCTTTGCCGCCGTGGTTCATGCTGTGACCGCTTGTGGATGCGGGACTGGCTGTAGCAACGGGTGAGGCGCTGCTGTCGGTGTTGCTGGCCGTGGGGGTGGAAGCGCAACCAGCCAGAGCAACGAGGATGGCTGTAGCCGTGGCGGTCGGTAATAAGCGAAAGGATTGTAACATGGCAGTTGCTAATTTTTACGTTATGTGCTTTTCGACTCACAAGTTATTAAGAATAATTCTCAATTATTTGTGAGCTATTCATTCTACCTATTTGCGATCGAGCTTGTCAAATAATTTCATACTTTATTTGAATCGCCCCACTCTGGTAGCAGAATTTGGTTTAAGTGATGACTTCAAATACCCCCATGCAGCCAGCTTCGGCGATCGCATCTTGATGGGGATGAAACATATATTTTCCAGGGTAGCCGTAGGTAAATTCTAATATATGTCTTTCAGCTACTCCCATGGTGATGACATCAGCTCTTTCACTGGGAGTTAAAGTCATTCCCGTGCGATATAAGTCAAAAAAGTTGGCGTGCAAGTGGAAAGTTACTGCTGCTTCGTACTCAATCAGGTTGAGAACATAGAGCCGGATTAACTGATTTTTGTAAATAGGTATTGGGTTATTCATATAATAATTTGGCAACCCATTAAAAGCGTATAGTTCGTTTTTTTCATCCTCGTTTACGTCATATCCTCCCATGATTAACAATATTTCATCGGCTGGATGGCGGGGTTTTGGCGGATCGATAATGAACATTCCATATAGTCCTTTACCGATGTGGCGTGTTACGGGAGCAATATGGCAGTGATATAGATGGACTCCATAAGGATTGGCATCGAATTCATAAATAAATACCGAACCGTTCCTCACTGGTTTAACGCCATCCATTTCTGTGGGGTGAATGCCGTGAAAGTGCAGCGAGTGAGAATGTCCACCTTTGTTAGAAAAGATGACGCGGATACGATCGCCCTCAGTTGCCCTCAATGTCGGCCCCGGCACGCGATTGTTGACGTTCCATGTGTTGAAAGTGACCGCGCTGTTAAGTTGGACGATCGAAGTATTAGCTTCCAGGCGAAATTCCCGAACTGTGCGCCCGTTTTCGTGCGTCACCGTGCCGTAATCAAAATCCCGCGCAATTTGCATCGGGTTGATATTGCTGACGGTGATTGCATCTGCGGGCATAGGCGGTATTCTCGCGACTGATGTCGGTTTGCGAGCCAAGTTTTGAAGTGCGATCGCGCCGCCCGCTACCCCAGCCCCAGCTATTCCTAGCTGTAGCAGTTGGCGGCGACTCCAGCGTCCCGGCTTTTTCATGGCGGGACGATCGGATAAATCTGTCATACTTATTGAAAAATATTCTCAAAATTTTGATTGCGTTTGAGTATAAGACATTTCCAGCTTGTTGTCAATTATTGTCAACTGTGATCTTTTTCTGCGAAGTCAATCAATTTTAGATCGTAGATTTTAGATTTATTCCCGTCAGTCAGCCTGTGCGTTGGAATCAATCCGGGGGCTTGCGATCCAATTAGTTTCGGTCATAAAATTTCATGCTGATTTCATCTCAGTATGTGAGGTTAGATGTTGGGGTAGATGCTGCCGATCGCTAACAATGTATAAGAATTTACCGCTATAAATTATAGTTATGAGAGTTTTGCTAGTTGAAGATGAGCCCGATTTAGGGAAAGCGATCGAGCGAACCTTAAAGCAGGAAAAATATATAGTTGATTGGGCCCTAGATGGCAATGAAGCTTGGGAATATTTAGACAGCCAGTGGACGCAATACACCCTCGCTATTTTTGACTGGTTGCTACCAGGATTGTCAGGATTGGAACTGCTGCGGAGATTGCGTGCTAAAAATAGCGCTCTGCCAGTTTTGATGCTAACAGCAAAAGACCGAATGGAAGATAAAGTTGCGGGACTAGATGCCGGGGCTGATGATTATTTAGTTAAACCGTTCGGGATGGCGGAACTGTTAGCAAGATTGCGGGCTTTGCAAAGGCGATCGCCCCAAATTCAGCCACAACAGCTACAAGTAGGGAATCTCGTTCTCGACTGCGGAAATCGCACTGCTTGTCATGTCGATCCCCAGGGCAAAAACCAGATAATTTCGCTGACAAACAAAGAATTTCAACTGCTAGAATACTTTATGAAACATCCCAACCAAATTATCACCACTGACCAAATTCGGAATCAGCTATGGGAGGCGAGTGCAGATAGCTTTAGCAATGTGGTAGCAGCTCAAGTGCGCTTGCTGCGGCGCAAACTTGAGTCGGTTGGCGACGCTAATTTAATAGAAACCGTTCACGGGGTCGGATACCGCATGAGAAATTAAAGCTGTAGGGGCAACAGCGGGCGGATTATATCTCGTTTCCAGTATCTGGCTATAATATAGAAAATTCTATCGTCAAAATGACTGCTATGAAAGATTTAATCCAACAAGAGTTAGAAAAGCTCGATCTAGAACAACTAAAACAAGTATTTGAATTTATTGCCTTCCTAAAATTCCGTGCCCTATTAGCTACTATTCCAGCAATCGATGAAACTAACTTAGCTGCACTCTACGGCGAATTTGCCGAAGAAGACCGACAACTTGCGGAACTCGGAATAAGCGAATATGCAGAACTCCTAAAACATGAGTGATAATGTGGCATGAAAGCCAAATATAAAAAATGTATTATTACCTGGAAATGTTTATTTTTATGGGACTTAAAAACGGGTGTCATAAACCTGATTATTTAAGAGCTTATTCTCTCTTTTCTCCTTCTCTGCGTCCTCTGTGGTAGGTAAAAAAATATCATCTTCAACTAATTACCAATTACAATTACTAGCCAGATATGAAAGGTGAATCAAAATAAACTATTTAATCGAACTCGCTGGCAATTAGCCATTTCCTATGCAGCAGTAATGGGTTTGATTTTAAGCTTGCTGGGATTTGGTGTATACAAGGCGATCGCCCACGCTCACTGGGTAGCCATAGACCGGGAATTAGAATCGGTAGCGGGGACGCTACACGACAGCCTAGAACTCAAATTGCAGCAGCCCGGACGCTTGGAACCCATAGTAAACGAACTTTTGCCCAACCTCTGCCTCATTGGAGTTAAAGGCATTAAAGAACAGTTGCCAAGGCGCCATATTTTAAGCGCTATCAACCAAGGCTATTACTATATTCGTTTATTTGATGATTCGGGCAAATTAATTGCTACCGCAGGCGCTTATCCCGAAGAATTACCACCAGGATTTAACTCCCAATATTGGCAAACAATAACTGACACCAAAGGTAATGTTTATCACCAAATTTCTGTAGCGCTCCACACCCAAACACAGCAAGATTGGGGATATTTTCAAGTTGGTCGGAGCCTGCAAGACTTCAATGATTATCTCAGTACAGTGAAATGGGTTTTGAAGTTAGGATTGCCTACAGCATTGATTCTGATAGGGTTTGCTAGTTGGTTGTTGGCAGGATTGGCCATGAAACCGATTTACTCTTCCTACCGACAGATTCAACAGTTTACAGCCGATGCCGCCCACGAATTGCGGACGCCTTTAGCGGCTTCGCAGGCGACTGTAGAATCAGCGCTGTTGACGCCTCAATTAGATGAAAAAGAGGCGCGGGAAATTTTGCGGACGATCGATCGCCAAAACCGACGACTGACTCAGTTAGTGGCTGATTTGCTGCTACTGGCTCGCATGGATAATCAAGTGATACGCGATCGCCCTCAATTGTGTTGTTTGAATGACCTTGTTAGCGATTTAGTAGAGGAATTGGCCGCTTTGGCGATCGCCTCAAAGGTAGCCCTAACATCCGAAATGCGCGTACAGCAGCAATTAAATGTTGTCGGCAATTCCGACCAACTTTATCGTTTAGTTGCTAATTTAATTGTTAATGCCATTCAATACACTCCGGCGGGCGGGAAAGTAACAGTTATTTTAGATTGCAATCACATCGAGGCGATCGTTCAGGTTCAAGATACCGGTATTGGGATCGCGGCGGCAGATCTAGAGCGAATATTTGATCGATTTTACCGAGTCAACAGCGATCGATCGCGCCATACCGGCGGTTCGGGACTGGGATTGGCGATTGCCCAAACCATTGCCCGGGCACATCGTGGCAGCCTCAGCGCCAGCAGCGAATTGAGGCAGGGCGCTACTTTCCTGCTGCGGTTGCCTTTGTGAGCTACTATGTGAGGGAAACTGACATCTTGCACCATGCTCAAGAACAGGCTTTCCGGCCTGTTCCACAAAGAGTGATTCTTGTTGTGGGGTGGGCATCCTGCCCGCCCGTCAAAGGCTGATTGAGAATTGTGCAAGATGTGGGGAAAACCGAATCATCTTTTTGTGGTAATCCCTTTTGCAGAAGAGAGCACGATCGCCGAAAATCATTAAATAGCTATTTCTAAGCAATTAGCAGTCATCAGAGAGAAAAATTATGACAGTTTTAGAACAGGGAACAATCTCCATCCATACCGAGAATATTTTCCCGATTATCAAGAAGTCGCTATATACTGACCACGAAGTCTTCTTGCGGGAACTAATTTCTAACGGAGTGGATGCCATTGCCAAACTCAAAATGGTTTCTCGTTCCGGCGAATATGGCGGCGACATGGGCGAACCGCAAATCACCATAGCGATCGACAAAGAAAACAAAACCCTCTCAATTTCCGATAACGGCATCGGCATGACCGCCGATGAGGTAAAAAAATACATCAACCAAGTCGCTTTCTCCAGCGCAGAAGAATTTATTCAAAAATACCAAGGCAACGGCGACGACGCAATCATCGGTCACTTTGGTCTAGGTTTCTACTCTTCTTTCATGGTGGCGAAGAAAGTAGAGATTGATACTCTTTCTTACCAAGAAGGCTCCCAAGCAGTACACTGGTCTTGCGACGGGTCTCCCGCTTTTGAACTATCAGAATCTTCCCGCACGGAACGCGGCACTACTATTACTCTTACCCTCCAAGACGAAGAACAAGAATATTTAGAACCCAGTCGCATTAAGCAGTTAATCAAAACTTACTGCGATTTCATGCCAGTTCCCATCAAATTTGAGGGAGAGGAACTC
Organism: Microcoleus sp. Pol8_D6; assembly: GCF_036700965.1. Classification (NCBI taxonomy): domain Bacteria; kingdom Bacillati; phylum Cyanobacteriota; class Cyanophyceae; order Oscillatoriales; family Microcoleaceae; genus Microcoleus; species Microcoleus sp. Pol8_D6. The sequence continues at coordinate 54,348 of NZ_JAUBPW010000003.1, forward strand.
AATAAGCACAAAGCAATTTGGCGGGAATCAGCCAGTAATTTGCAAAAAGAAGATTACTTAGAACTTTACCGCCACCTTTACCCGTACCAAGACGAGCCGCTGCTGTGGGTACACCTGAATACAGATTATCCTTTTATTGTCAATGGGATTCTTTATTTTCCAAAACTGCGGCCGGATGTCGATGTTACCCAAGGCAATATTAAGCTATTCTGCAACCAGGTTTTTGTCAGCGACCACTGCGAAGAAATTATCCCGAAATTCTTGATGCCGCTGCGGGGCGTTATTGACAGTACCGACATTCCACTGAACGTTTCTCGCAGTTCTTTGCAAAGCAATCGCACTGTGCGGAGAATCGCTGATTATATTGCGAAAAAAGTGGGCGATCGCCTGAAAGAAGTCTACCGCGACGACCGTAACGAATACATCCGCTGCTGGCAAGATATCGGCACTTTTGTCAAGTTCGGAACTCTCAACGATGACAAGTTCAAAAAGCAAGTCGAAGATATTTTAATCTACCGCAGCACCTACGAACCAACAGCCGAGAAGCCAGACACTGTAACGCCCGAAGTTCAGGTGCAAAGTGAGGAAGGAGATTTGTGGCAGGATGTGACTCCGAAGTCGGAAACTTCTACTTCGACGCAACCTTACACGACGCTGAAAGAGTATTTGGAACGCAATCAAAAACGCCACGAAAATCGCGTGTTTTATTGTACCGATCCTGCCTCTCAAGCAACTTACGTGGCAATGCACAAAAGCCAAGGTTTAGAAGTGCTGTTTATGGATTCTTTCATCGACACGCACTTTATCAGTTTCTTGGAACGAGAACACTCAGATGTCAAATTCTCGCGGGTTGATTCCGACATCGACGACACGCTAATTGACAAAGAAAAAGAAGCGGAAATTGTCGATCCGGCGACGAATAAAACTCGCAGCGAACAAGTTAAAGAAATGTTCCAAAAAGCTCTCAATAAGCCGAAAGTGAACATTCGCACAGAAGCTTTGAAGTCTGACTCTGCGGAGGGGACGCCACCTGCGATCGTACTTTTGCCGGAAGATGTGCGCCGGATGCGGGACATGACGGCGCTTTTGCGGCAGCAAGCGGCCGAATTCCCCGAAGACCACGTTTTGCTGGTGAATACGTCTCACCCGCTGATTCAAAATCTGGCGAGTTTGAGTCAGGGTGCGATTATTCAAGGCGGCGGGGAGTCTCCGTCAAGTCAGTTGGCGAGTATGATTTGTCACCACGTTTACGACTTGGCTTTGATGGCCCAGAAGGGTTTCGATGCTGAAGGGATGAAGGATTTTGTCGAGCGATCGAATCAAGTCTTGACAAAGTTGACTGAACGTGCAATGTAATTAACCCCCCCCAACCCCCCCTTGCTAAGGGGGGGAGTAAGAGTTTATTTGTATTGATAAAGGGATAAGTCAAGCCTTCTTCCTTCTTCCTTCTTCCTTCTTCCTTCGGGTATAATAAAAGGCTGCACGCAAAAAAACGGTAATCTGGAGGGCAATATGTCACGGAAATGTCAGCTAACGGGAAAGAAGGCGAATAACGGTTTTGCAGTTTCTCACTCGCACCACCGCACTCACAAATTGCAAGACGCCAATTTGCAGTGGAAGCGGGTTTGGTGGCCACAGGAGAAGCGCTGGGTAAGATTGCACCTTTCTACAAAAGCAATTAAAACCTTGCAACACAAGGGTTTGGAAATCATGGCGAAGGAAGCTGGAATTAACCTGTACAAGCTTTAAAAAACTTGGCTAAATTAAAATGAGGGCGATCGCACATTTGAGAGTGCGATCGCCCTTATTTTTAGAGAAAAACCTTTACTAAAGCTATTTTCGGCATTGTAGTAAATAAGTAGTCATCTGACCTTTGCCTTTAACTTCGATCACGCCGCGGTTTTCAAAGGAATACTTTTCTCGCAATTGCTGATAAGTTGTCTCTGTTACGTGAATGCACCCCGGCAAGCCGTGAGATTCCATGCGGGAAGCAGTGTTAACGGTGTCTCCCCATAAATCGTAAATAAATTTTTTAATTCCAATAACTCCGGCAACAACCGGGCCACTGTTAATGCCGATTCTGATGCTGAAATCTTGATTGTGGAGATTGCTGAAGTCAGTAATTGCCTCCTGCATATCGATCGCCATTTGGGCGATCGCTTCTGCGTGATCCTGGCGAGGAATGGGCAGACCTCCAACTACCATGTAAGCGTCGCCAATCGTCTTAATTTTTTCCAATCCGTGCTTTTCTGCTAGGTTGTCAAATGTCGAAAAGATGTCATTCAGCAAGGCAACTAATTGCGTTGGAGAAACTCGCGAACTAAGTTGAGTAAAGCCTACTATGTCCGCAAATAAGACAGTAACATCAGCAAAAGTGTCTGCGATCGTACTGTCTCCCCGCTTCAACCGATTTGCTATTTCTTCAGGCAAAATATTTAACAGCAAGCGTTCTGATTGTTCCTGTTGAACTCGCAGTGCACTTAAAGTCTCATTCAGAGCATTAGTTCGTTCTTTCACTCTAAACTCTAACTCGTCATTCAGCTTTACAAGCTGCATTTCAGCCCGCCTGCGGTCTGTGATATCCGTACCGATTGCCAGCATTCCCGCGAACTTTCCTGCCGCGTCAAACAGCGGTTTATTTGCCCACGATACCCAAACCCGCTCGCCGCTGCGCCGGATACTCTCATTTTCATTGCGCGTATATTGTTCTGGGTTTTCCAAAATATCTCTCAACTTGGCTGCCAAGTCATTTCCTCTTGTATCTCTCTGGGGAATGATTGTTCCCACGGCGTTTTTGCCAATTATCTCTTTTTCATCGTAACCAAAAAAATTCTGTGCAAATTCGTTAAAAAAAGTAATATTTCCTGCCCTATCTATTTTTAAAATAATGCTGTTAGCATTTTCTACTAATTCCCGATACTTAATTTCGCTTTGGCGCAGCGAATTTTCGGCTGAGGCGCGTTCGGCTACTGTCGCCGCCAACAGCAGCGATGTAACTACAATTACGCTCATAAAAGCCTGCAAAAATAAGATTGCCTGATTGATATTTTCCGCTTTGGCAATAAAGGGGCCCCCTCCCTGAGAACCGCCCCAAATGGCGATACTGGATACAATGAAAGATGCTAAAACCGCCCCTACCTGACCGAATTGAATGGTTGCCCAAATTACCAAGGGAAATGGCAAGTATTCGAGGGGATAACCGGACAGATTACTTTCACTTTTTGAGTTGTATACTAGCCAACTGACTGTTACTAATAACACCAGGCATATTGCGGCACTGATTCGATTTACAATTATTTGAGAACCTGTATTTTGTGAAGGAGTTGGTGCTGGTTTTGGGCTGTATATAATCAACAGCAGGGGAGTGAAAATTAAAACTCCTAATGTATCTCCGAGATACCAATTCCATCGAATGTGCCAATATTCGCTCCACTCAACTAAACCAGTTACACAGAGGCGAAGCGTGCCGAGAGTGCAGTTAATTTGAGTGGCAACTACAGCCCCGCAGAAAATTAAATTGACTACATCTATGAGCCGCTCTAGTGACGGGCGAAACTTTAGTTTCTGCAACAAACTAAATGCGATAAAAGCTTGCAGACAAGCACTTAAGGCAGATACTAATCCACTTATTAAGGATACTTTTTGGTTAATAGTATCGAAAAAGAAAACCCCTAAAGCTATTCCCGGCCACACCTGCCGCCCGAACAATAAAAGTGCAGCTTGTGCAATTCCTGCGGGTGGCCAGACGCACGTACCTAATGTATTTACGCCTGGGATTGAAACAGCTATTTTTGCTCCCACAGCGTAAGCAAAAGCAATGGCAGATACTCGTGCTAAGTATTGCCAATTTCTAGATTTAGGAAATCGCAGAAACTGATTTTTTTGGGGAATCATACTGATGGTTAGATTTTTAACTAACTATAGCAACTGCGCCCGAAGATTAGGGAATTCTTAATTTTGAAACATGACTTCTTATATTGCTTCTTCCTTCTTCATTTTTTTTGATGCTATAACTTGATGCCTGTAAGAAAGTAAGTGTTCATCTCGCCTTTTCCTTTAACTTCGATCGCGCCGCGACTTTCAAATACATACTTGTCCTGCAATATATCATAAATTGCAGAGGTGACTTGAATACACCCCGGCAAGCCGTGGGATTCCATGCGAGAAGCGGTGTTAACTGTGTCTCCCCACAAATCGTAAATAAATTTTTTAATACCGATTACTCCAGCGACAACTGGACCGGTGTTAATGCCAATTCTGATGTTGAAATCTTGATTGTGGATATTACTGAAGTTAGTAATTGCCTGCTGCATATCGATCGCCATTTGGGCGATCGCCTCTGCATGATCGCTGCGGGGCATCGGCAGCCCTCCAACTACCATGTAAGCGTCACCAATCGTCTTAATTTTTTCCAATCCGTGCTTTTCTGCTAGGAGATCGAATGTGGAAAAAATGTCGTTAAGCAAGGAAACTAATTCTGGCGGAGAAATTTGGGAACTAATTTGGGTAAAACCGACTATATCTGCAAATAATACTGTTACTTCGGCAAAAGTATCGGCGATGATGCTTTGGTCTTGTTTTAATCTGTCGGCAATGGGTTGTGGTAAAACGTTTAACAGCAGACGATCGGATTTTTCTTGTTCTAAGCGCAAAGCTGCTTCAGCTTGTTTGCGAGTTGTGATATCTTGAACAGTACCTTCGTAATAAAGCAAATTTCCGTAGGAATCGCGCACTGTATAAGTATTTTCCGAAATCCAAATTATGCTGCCATCTCGGCGGTAAACTTGAGATTCAAAATCCGATACTTTGCCTTGTTCTTCTATTAAGCGGACAATTTCTGCCCGGCGTTCGGAGTCAACATAAAGCTGTTGGCTAATATCAGTTAATGTGCCGACCAATTCCTCGCGTGAACCGTAACCGTAAATGCGAAGCAAAGCAGGATTGGCGCTGAGATATTGCCCATCTGGAGTAGTTTGAAAAATGCCGACGATCGCATTTTCAAAAATGCTGCGGTATTTTTCTTCAGCTTGCCGCAGCGCTTCTTCAGCCCGCTGCCGTTCTCGCGCTTCCATTGCGAAAGTTACAGAGTCTGCTAGAGAAACAGCGAAACTTTGTTCTTCAATCGTCCAAAAGCGGGGCATTCCTACGTGTTCTAAACAGAGAACTCCTGCTGTTTCTCCGCCTATTTGAATCGGCGTATCTAGCATAGAAGTGATGCCCAAGGGAATTAGGTAAGATTCCGCAAATTCTTTAGTTCTAAAATCGTTTTGCGCGTCAAATGCAGCAATTGCGCGTTCTTCTCGCAGTGTTTGAAAATAGACAGGATAGTCTGCTGCTGCTAATTTCAAACCGTGTGAGTGGTGGTTGAGAGTGCGATCAAACAAATCCAGGCACTCCATCTTGGATTTAGTGCGATCGTACAGCCAGACGCTCGATCGGGCAACTTCCAGAGTACGGCTAGCAGTTTCAGTTATTTCTTGAAGCGCTTTGGTTAAGTCGCCTTGATTCAGCGCTTTATTTTTGGCTAAATCAATTAATGCCGATTTCTGTTTCTGTAGCTGAAGTTCGCTTTGTTTCAGGGCATTTGTCCGCTCTTCAACTCGGATTTCCAGCTTTTCATTCAGCTTTTGCAACGCTATTTCAGCTTTTCGGCGATCGGTGATATCTGTCCCGATGCAGAGGATGCCCAAAAGTTTGCCCACTGAATCAACCAGCGGTTTATTTGCCCAAGATACCCAAACGCGCTCGCCACTGCGCCGGATATTTTCATTTTCATAGCTGGTAAAGCGATCGGGATTTTGTAAAAGTTGACTATAAACCAACTCTAAGTTATTCCCTTCCATGTCCGTCTGTGGAATAATGGTTCCCAAGGCATTTTTTCCCAGAATTTCTTCCTCCTTGTAACCAAAGAATTTTTCGGCAAATTCGTTAAAAAAAGTAATATTGCCGTCAGCGTCCAGTTTCAGAATAATACTGTTAGCATTTTCCACCAATTCTCGATATTTAATTTCGCTCTCCCGCAGAGAATACTCTGCAGATGTGCGTTCAGCTACTGTCGCTGCCAATAACAGCGAGGTAATCGTAATTACACCCATAAAAGCTTGCAAAAATAAGATAGCCTGATTAATATTTTCTGCTTTGGCTGTGAAGGGCCCCCCTCCATGAGAACTGCCAAAAATTGCGATGATTGAGACAATAAACGATGCTAGGATAGCGGCTCGCTGACCGAATTGAAGCGCAGCCCACATTATCAAAGGAAACGGCAAATATTCTAGGGGATAACGAGAAATAGAAGCTTCTTGTTTCGACTCAAAGACCAGCCAGCTCACCCCGATCAATAATATTAACCATACTCCTCGCTCAATTAAATAACTTTTCTTGGTTTCTGTTTGTATTTTTAAACGATTTGCGGTTACTTGAGGACGAATAAATATTAAAATTAATGGAGTTATAATTAAAACTCCCATGGTGTCTCCCAACCACCAATTCCACCGAGCAGACCAATATTCACTCCACTCTATTTTGCCAGCTAAATATAGAGAAAACGCGCCAATAGTGCAACTGATTTGAGTAGCAATTAGACCGCCAAACAAAATTAAATTAATTACATCTTTCAATCGCTCGATAGAGGGACGAAACCGGAACCAGCTCAGGGCGGTTACTGCAAAAACCGCTTGCAGAATTGCCCCGGCGTTTCCTCCCAGCCAAAGTGCAAATATCTGTTCACTTGGGTTAACGAAATTGAGCAAAAATGTGCCCAAAACTATGGCCGGCCAGACTTTACTCCCAAACAATAAAAGTCCGGCTTGGGCAATTCCTGCGGGTGGCCACACCGAGGCAGCAAAAGGATTGACACCTTGAATTGAAATTGCTAGCCTCGCCCCCACGGCGTAAGCGACAGCAACGACAGTTACTTGAACTAAGTACCGCCCAATTCGGGATTGAGGGAATCGAAGAAACTGATGGAGGTTCAGATTCATACCGAGTTTTAAGTTTTAGATAATTTCACATCTCAAGGAAGTTCGGCAACGGATTCGCTCGACGGATGTAACGGATGTAACGGATGTCAGTCCGATGTCCGTCGGAAGAAGGAAGAGGGGGGAGCATCTCATATTTGTAAAAACACTTCTTCTGGCTTCTTCTTTCTTCCTCTTTCCTCCTGCATTCTGCCTCCTGCCTCCTGTCTCCTGCCTCCAAACTCCAATTTCTAGCTGGAGTGCTTTCATTGAAATGCTCCCAAAAGGGGAACTAATGTAGGGTGTACACCGCGCACATTGCGAGCCTAAATGTAGGGTGTACACCGCGCACCTTACTGGTTAAAAAGTCTTAGCTGATGGCGGCTTCAATCCACTGTTTTAAAGTAGAATTGACTTCATCAACAAGAATTTCCTGGGATTTGTGAGTTGCTCTTTCCACAACTTCAACTTTGCCTGCTTTCAGCGAACGGCCCGGAACAATGCGATAGGGAATGCCGATTAAATCAGCATCTTTGAATTTAACTCCGGCTCGTTCATCGCGGTCATCTAGTAGGGTTTCAATGCCAGATTTGTTGAGTTCTGCATAGAGTTTTTCGGCGACTTCTACTTGTTGGGCATCGGAAATATTTGGGATGCTAATGATGGCGTGATACGGGGCGATCGCCACTGGCCAAATTATCCCGTCTTTGTCGTAGGATTGTTCTACAGCCGATTGAGCTAGCCGCGACACGCCGACGCCGTAGCAGCCCATCACAAAGGGCATTTCTTCGCCTTGTTCGCTGGTGTAGGTAGCGCCCATTGCTTGGGAGTATTTGGTTCCTAATTGGAAGATGTGGCCGACTTCGATGCCTCTGGCGCTTTGCAAGGTTTGTTCGGGGTTGTGTACTGCCCGATCGCCCTTTTTGGCTGTTCTGACACTTACAACCGTTGCTAGTAGCGGAAATTCTTTGTTCCAATTAGCACCGACAACGTGGTATCCTGATTCGTTTGAACCGGTGACAAAGTTTGTCAGGTCAACTGCAGTGCGATCGACTAAACGCAAAAACTTAGAGTTTACCTGCTTGCTTCCAGCGATATAATCATCAGCAACATCGGGAGCCATATAACCGAGAGGTAAAGATTTAGCCGCCCATTTCCGCTGAGCTTCCGCATCGGGAACAGTCAAAAATAAAACTGTTTTAGCTTGATAATTGCCCGCTAACTTCGTCAATTCATTTAGCAACTTTACCTGATTCACATCTTGGTCGCCGCGAATGCTTACCAATACCAAGACTGTGATACCATTGTCGTAAACAGCTTGGTAAAGCACATTTTTGACAACTTGCGTCGGAGAACATTTCAAAAACTTGCATAGTTTATCAATTGTTTCAGTTCCCGGCGTTTCCCGCTTCTCAAAAGTTGCAAAGGGCGACGGTTCGGCATCAGCAGGCATCGAGACAGCCTTTTCCACATTCGCGGCATACTGACCGTCTTCAGTATAGAGAACTTCATCTTCTCCCGCTTCAGCCAGCACCATAAACTCTTGAGAACCAGAACCGCCAATTGCTCCCGAATCAGCATCTACTGCTCGGAATTGCAAGCCCGATCGGCGCAGCATATTGCTGTAAGCTTGAGCCATATCCTGATAAGTTTTTTTCAGGCTTTCTTCGTTAGTGTGGAAAGAATAGCCATCTTTCATAATGAATTCGCGACCGCGCATCAAGCCAAAACGCGGGCGAATTTCATCGCGAAATTTAGTTTGAATTTGATACAAATGTACGGGCAATTGCCGATAGGAACGAATCATATCTTTAGCAATTGTAGTAATTACTTCTTCGTGAGTTGGGCCCAGTCCCAATTCTCGCTGCTGCCTATCTGTCATAGCAAACATAATACCTTCAGCTTGAGTGTAGGTGTCCCAGCGACCGGATTCCCGCCACAAATCGGCCGGTTGCAATTGCGGAAGGAGGCATTCTTGAGCGCCGGTAGCGTCCATTTCTTCGCGCACAATTTGAGATACTTTTTTGAGAACTCGCCACATTAAAGGTAGATAAGCGTAAATTCCGCTACCGATGCGCCGGATGTATCCGGCACGGAGTAATAATTTGTGACTGGGAATTTCTGCTTCTGCCGGGTCTTCGCGCAGGGTGACAAAAAGCATTTGAGAGAGTCGCATGGCTGATTTCCTTAAAATACCGGATGATTGTAATCTCAGATTAACTTCTGATATTATCAGACGTGAGGCGGATTTGATTAAATATATGAATAAAATTTGGCAAAACTACGAAAAAGGTATGGCAGTATTTGATAATTGTCACTCTCCTACTGTGCAATCTCAGTGGCTTGCCTTAAAAGATGAAATAGGAGAATTTGTTCGAGAACCTAATTTAAGCGAAATTTGGGATATTGTTCATGCTGCTGGTCGATTGCTTTACAAAATAATCGGAATTCCTTTACATTTGCTTGCATATCCTACTGTTCGCAAACACAGTCAACGTTTCGAGGAGTACGGCTGTATTCGCAGCATTCGCAACTGTGAGGGTAAATGCTGTGGCAAAAATTTGTAAGGTACGCTACGGCGCACCTGATATCATGTTTGTTGAATGAGCCGCAGTTACATTCTAATGACCTGATTAAAAAAACCCTGCAACTTTAGGTAAGCGCCAAACCCATATCCAGTAACTAATGCCAAATCTAAAATCTAAAATATAAAATTATCATGACTAGATTCATCCACGACCAATTTGCTAAACAGTATTTGAAAGAACTATTAACCCCTCTCGGTAATGTAGAAACCAGCCGGGATGTCGCTGGAGAAGTAAGGCAGGTTGACGTTTTATTTTCCCCGAAAGCAGAACCGGAAGTAGAAGCAACAGCCCTCGGCATTCTGGGTCAAATCGCAGCAAAACCCGCTGTATTTGAACCCTTCCGCAGCCCCGTCCAAATCGGAGAAATTCGCAGTTGTCTGGGCAAACTCTTCGATATCCACGGCGAATTTGAACGCGCTGCAGCTAGAGAAAATACCCGGATTGCAGAGGCAGACTTGCCCCAACTCTGGATACTGTCGCCGACTGTTTCCGATACGATGCTAGCTGGATTTCGAGCGATTCCCGAACCGGAAAATTGGGTAAGTGGAGTTTATTTTCTGGGTGCGTCTCTGAAAGCAGCGATTATTGCCATTCACCAACTCCCCCGCACTCCAGAAACGCTGTGGCTGAGAGTTTTGGGGAAGGGAAACGTGCAGAAGCAAGCTATTGCCGAATTGAGAGAGTTACCCTCAGATAATGTCTTTCGGTTGAATGCGTTAGAATTGTTGTACAACTTGCGAACTATTTTAGAAGTCCGCCAAGACATAGATCGAGAAGATCGGGAGTTAATTATGGAACTGTCACCCCTCTACTTGCAACGGTTGGAAGATGCTACTCAGCGCGGTATTCAGCAAGGTATTCAGCAAGGTATTCAGCGCGCTCAACGCCTGATAGTAGAGAATCTGCTACAAGTAAAATTTGGCGAGATTGATGAAGAATTAGCCCAAATAATCGAACCCTTGATTCAGCTAGAATCCCTCGATCGCACGCGACTGATTATGCAGCTCGATCGCTCTGAATTACTAGCTCGTTTCGATGCCTCGAAAAACCAACCGGAATCCTAACTCTGCAGCGCGCTCTACGATATGTAGGGGGCGCTAAATATCACTTTACTATTTATTATATATCGAGAAAATCGGGAGTTAATAATGGAACTGTCACCACTCTATTTACAACGGCTTGAAGAAGCAACTCAGCTAGGTATTCAGCAAGGTATCGAGCAAAGTATTCAGCAAGGTATCGAGCAAGGTATTCAGCAAAGTAAACGCCAGTTTCTTGAGAGTATCTTACAAGTAAGATTTGGCGAAATTGATAAAAAGTTAGCCCAAATAATTGAGCCTTTGATTCAACTAGAACCCATCGAGATCGCGCGACTGAGTATGCAGCTCGATCGATCGCAATTACTCGCTGGTTTTGAGCCAGAAAATCAAACGGAATCCTAACTTGCTAGCGCACTCTACGATATGTAGAGTACACCACATCGCACTTTACTACTATTTAGAACTGGTGGCGATCGCCCCCGCCTCAAACTTGCCACTTTTATGCGAACTCTGCTGCTATTAGTCCCAGAAAGACTGATTTCTGACTTTAGACGGATTTATTTTTTAGCTTCCACAGCCATAATAAGCAGTAAGGATGAGATAACTAGAGAACTGATTTACTACTCATCTCAATTTCACTAATAAGGCTTTCCGTAAGATAAAGCCGAACCAAAACAAACCATCATCTAAAGATTACAAAATCCCCTATAAAAAAGTTGGGGACTCTTTTCGCTATGCCGAGTTAGGCATAAAAACTTAGGAGGTAAATTATGTTTCAAAGCGAGTTATTAATGTCGCTGTACACTCCCCAAGTCAATAGGGGCCAAATGCCAGTAGAAATGCCAGTACAAATGCCAGTAGAAATGGATGTGCCATTTGACCACCCCGATCTCGGAGGCCTGATGTTTTTAAGCCCGCAGTTTTTCGTGGCATTAATCGCCGGAGTCATCATGGCTTTTGGCTTTCAGTTTTTGTTAACAAATTTCTCGATCGCCGCCAAAATCTCAAATTGGGACGAGGCTTTACCCGACGATGACGATGATGAATCTGAAAGTTTGGGAACAAAAGTTCGTAAGACTGAAGGTCTAGTCGGGGGTTGGATTTTAGTCACAGTTAACCTGGCTTTATTTTTGGCTTGTTTTCTGGCCGTCAAACTAACTTCAATTGCCTCGGTAGACGGAGCGGCAATTATTGGTATAGTCATTTGGTCGGCGTACTTTTTAACGCTGGTGTGGCTCGGTTCTAGCGCCGTCGGTTCCATGATCGGTTCCTTGATAAAAACTGCTTTTTCAGGGGTTCAAGGCGTCATGGGTACTGCTGGTGCTGCGATCGGCAGCAAGATGGCTAGCGACCAAATGGTCAACACTGTAGAGGCCTCTGTGGCTGCTGTCCGCCGTGAATTGAGTTCGGCGGTAGACCCGGATAGCATTCGCGAAACACTGCAAGATTATGTGGGTTCTTTGCAGTTACCGAAACTAGATGTTAAGGAAATTCGCGGTCAATTTGAAAAGTTGCTGGGCGATGCAGATATCAAATCTCTTGCGGGAAGCGACGTTCTGAAGAATGTTAACCGCCAGACTTTTGTGGATTTAGTTAAGAGTCGCACAGACTTTTCTCAAGAGGAAATAACTCAAGTTGCTGACCAACTAGAAGGCGTTTGGAAGCAAACTTTTGGCAAGCAGCAAGAGCAGAAAGACCCGAATTTAGAGTTAGTTGATTTTCTCAAGTTTGCGGCTCCCGATTTGCTGAAGTCTGACGAACTCAACGCCAAGCTGTCTCAAATTCTGGAAAGTCGGGAAAACAAATCGGAATCCAGCAGCGGCATGAAGCGAGCGATGCAGTTGGGTGTGGAAGCTCTTGTGGGCACTGTTTTGTCGCGGACGGATTTGTCTGATTTGGATGTTGAAAAAATCTCTGGTCAGTTGCAGCAACTGACAGCCAAAGGGACGGAACAAGCTAAATCTTTGGCTTCTAAGGTGGGCGACAAAGTGCCTGCGCTGCCTTTCAATACAGGTAAGGCTGATGTGGAAAACTACTTGCTGAATACCCAACCTTGGCATCTCAACCGGGAGACAATCAAGCAGGAATTTAGGGATGTGATTTACGACCCGGAAGCTTCGCCGGGAGCCGTTTTGCGCCAGTTAGAGCAGTTTAATCCCGATTATTTTGTAGGGATTCTAAGCCGCCGCGAGGGGTTTGCTCCTGAACAGGTGACGGAAATTGCCGAACAGCTTGAAGGTGTCCGCCAAGAAGTGTTGGAAATCGTGCGAGATGCTGCTGGTGAAGAACAGTCTCAAGATTTACGCAGCCGGATTGAAAATTATTTGCGATCGACTGGCAAAGATGAGCTGAATCCGGAAGGTATTGAACGGGATTTCCAAGCGCTTTTGGAAGACCGGGATGCTGGTTTTGAGGCTTTGCGCGATCGCCTTTCGCAGTTTAACCGCGATACTTTGGTGCAGTTGCTGGGTCAGCGGGAAGATTTCAGTCCAGAGGAAGCCGATCAGTTAATCGGGCGGCTCGAAAGTTCGCGTGATCGCGTTATTTCTAGAGCTCAAGAATTGCAAGAGCAAGCGCAATCGAAAGCCCAAGAATTGCGGCACAAGGTAGAAGACTATCTCCGCAATACTAATAAGGAAGAACTCAATCCTGAAGCGATCGAGCGCGAGTTTCAAACGCTGTTAAGCGACCCGGAAGCCGGATTTAAAGCGCTGAGAGAACGCTTGTCTCAATTCGACCGCGATACGCTGGTGCAGTTGCTGTCACAGCGCCAAGACCTCAGCGAAGAACAGATCAATCAGGCGATCGACCGGATCGAATCTGTGCGCGACAACATTATCCACGCCCCGCAAATAGTAGCAGATAGAGCTAAGCAGCAGTACGAGGAAGTTACTGCAAAAATTGGCGAATACCTGCGGAATACAAACCTGGAAGAACTCGATCCAGAAGGCATCAATCGGGATTTGACTAAATTGTTTGAAAATCCGAAAGAGGGTGCTTTGGCACTTCGGGACAGACTTTCTCAGGTCGATCGCGAAACTTTGGTCAAGTTGCTGTCGCAGCGGGAAGATTTGAGCGAAGAACAGATCAATCGGACGATCGATCGCGTGCAAGATTCGATTCGCAGCATCGTGAAATCGCCCCGCCGCTTGGCATCTCGCGCTCAAAAAACAGTCCGGGATTTCCAAGGCAGTTTGGAAAATTACTTGCGGAATACGGACAAGGAAGAACTCAATCCTGAAAGCATCAAACGCGATTTGCAGTTGCTGTTTAGTGAGCCGGGAATGGGGATGCAAAGTTTGGGCGATCGCCTGAAGCACTTCGATCGATCGACTCTGGTAGCATTGCTGTCGCAGCGGGAAGACATCTCGTCCGAGGAAGCTAACAGAATTGCCGACCAAATTGAATCTGTCCGCAACCAAATTGTCGAACAAGTTCAAATGGTTCAGGACAAGTTTCAGTCGGCAATGGACGGTATTTTCGGAAAAATCCGGGATTACCTCAATTCGCTGGAGCGACCCGAACTCAACTACGAAGGCATCAAGCGGGACTTACGCAAAGTGTTTGACGACCCGCAGGCTGGATTTGACGCGATTAAAGAGCGTTTAGGTGAGTTCGATCGCGGTACTTTAGTTGCTCTGCTGAGTTCTCGTTCCGATATTTCCGAGGCTGATGCTCACCGAATTGTTGACCAAATGGAAGGAGCCCGAGACAGCGTTTTATTGCGCTCGGAACGCCTGCAATCTGAAGCCAAAAAACGGATCAAACAGCTCAAGAACAAGGCCAAGCAGCAAGCAGAAGATGCGCGCGAAGCCGCAGCAACTGCTGCTTGGTGGCTGTTCGGTACGGCTCTAACTTCTGTAGTTGTTTCGGCTTTGGCTGGAGCAATAGCAGTCGGTGGTATTTCGGGTTTGTTTAGCTAGATTTTCAACGAGTTTGAAATAAAGTTCTCCTGATTCTAGGCTGGCTGTTTGCCAGCCTATTTTCTTTGACTAACACCCATTTGTTTGGTGTTGCATAATAATTGCAGAATAATTTTAATTGTTTTGTGGGATGGGCGTCCCGCCCGTCCGGTGTATTGTCAAAGCAGGCGGGACATCCCACAATAATTATCCTCCAATTGTGCAACGCCGTTTTTTTAGTCCGCCCGACCCACGTCCTGCCACGTCAACTGCGGCGGATTTTGTTTATGTAGCGCATTCTATTCCCCGATAAAATTAGGAGGAAATACTTTAGATAAGTCGAGGGACAAATCCCCAAAATTAGGGATGGCAACTGTCTCGTTCGGCAGAAAAATTCTCTTGAGGCGATAACCAAATTTGCCTTGGGAATTCTGATAAGGTTCGCTGTAACATTCCAAACAAGTCTCTAATAAGTTAAATATCCAATAATCAGAAATACCCGCTTCCGCATAAAGGGGCAACTTGACTTGTTTGTCGTAATTCAAAGAAGAATCCGCAATCTCAATCAGTAACAATATATCCGCTGTTGTGGGGTGAGAGGATAGATAGTCATCAGGGCGATTTTGCACGATCGCACGATCGGGTTCTGGTTCGCTGTCATCAGGCAGAATAATCGGTTGTTGTCCCCGCAGTGTCGCCCTTTCTCCCAGCAGCTTAAATAACTCGCGTTCCAAGCGTGTCTCGCAAACCGAGTGAGCGGTACCTTTAGCTGCCATTTTCACAAGTTCTCCCTTGATTAACTCAACTCGATCGTCCTCAGTAAAAAATCCCAGTTCTGTCAAGCGGTGATATTCCGCTGTGGTGAAGCGTTTAGCAGTTGCGGACATAACAGCCACCTAAATAGAGGTCTGTTGCGATTATAGGCGATCGTCGATCGGCTAAACAATGCTAATCATGAGCTCCGCTAACAACAATCTTGTCAAATTTGCCTCATCCTTTGGTTGCAAATTTTCCCAAATTGGGTGAATTTACTCCACGAACTTATGTCCGGGATCATCTCTGTCTTAAGCAAGATTCTAGCATCACTATTTATTAGGTACTTTAACTTAAGTAGCAAACAAAAGTTTTCTCACAAATAAGAAAACTGAGCAATACATATTATTTTGGAGGCTTGAATGACCTTTACTACCAGTGCTTACGACCAAGGAAAAGCAGATATTAAGCAGTTGAGTGTAGACGACCAATTAGGTTTGCTGTGGTTTGTTTACACCGAAATGGGCAAGTCAATAACGCCAGCGGCTCCCGGTGCTTCCGGTTCCGAAATCGCTCAGGGTTTGTTCGAGCAAGTCAAGCCTCTGCCCCACCAAGAACAACTACAAGTAATGCGGGACATTGCCTCAAAAGCCAATACCGAAATTAGCCGGATGTACGGCTCAATGAGTCCTGAAACCAAGCTGGCTTTTTGGTATTTCCTCGCGGTAGGAATGGACGAAGGAACTATTATTCCTGTGCCTCCAGACTATCAACTTCCCGACGCAGGAAAAGCTTTATTAGGAAAGATTGAGGGCATGGATTTCCAGCAGCAAATTGATTTCCTTCGCGGTACAATTTTAGACATGGGTGCTGAAGCGGCTCCGGGGGCTGGCATTTAAAAATAGGGCTTACGAAAAAAAACCCGGTTTGTAGGGGAATATGGGGTGCCGCAACGAGGCATCTAAGAAGAAACCCGGTTTTTAGCCTTTTGATGCGTAAGTCCTCAAAAAGATTAGTAAGTAGATCAAACTAATACCCCGCGCCAGAAACCCGGCTTCTTCAAGAAACCGGGTTTCTGGCTGTTCGGTTTTTTTAGGTTTACGGCGAATACCCGCACTTTACAGCTAATAATTGAATTCAAGGGATTTGTTCCCCACAACTTCCGGCGCAGCGACTGTTAAACGCATATCTTCGGAGCCAAAAGTTAGCAAGGGCTGGCCTAAGTTTAAACTGGCAAAAGGACTTTCTTCTGCCACTTCTAATTCGCCTTTTATCAAACCGATGCCAGACTCTAATCCTCCTTTAAACAACAGCAAGTTTCTGCGGTCAGCGCTGAAAACATTTCCGCTAAAAGGCAGCGGTAAGGCTAAAGTTTGCTTGCTGTAATTGAGGCTGCACAGTTGACGGTTTTCTTGGCTAACTGTGACTCGGTAGCCTAGCGGTGCTGCCTTTACCGACTCGCTGCCTTCCCAGGTAAATTGAGCTAATTCTTTAGGAAGTCCCCAAATTTCGCGCCCGGCGGCTACCGAGTTAGGATTGTCTACATAAATATGGGAAATCCAAGCACCCCATTTTCCTGTATAATTGGCGATCGCGCTAACTACAATTAACTCATTGTACTCCATCACCGAACCCAACCCGTAGGAGGATATATAAATGCCACCTAGGGTTTTTCCTGGGAATAAAGAGACAATTTCTAACTCAGAGGGAACCAAGGGGCGCACTCGTGCCACATCTACCAATTGTAAAGTCTCAACAGCATAACCTTGCAGATTCCAAGGTGCAGATGGATATACCATTTTCAGTGATTAAATTTATGAGATTTTATATTTATTTTAGCTTGGCGCTTCAAAAAGCAACTATTTTTGGTATTTCTTCACAAGTTGTTAGTGATTTACTTTATTTAAACAAATTAATATGTGACGATTAATTTGATGAATAGTTGACGTGGGTTATCTGTTGTATGGGGGCGGGTTTAGTAATATTATTAGTAGGAATTAGATATTATTCGTAAAACCCGCCCCTACAGATATTATCAGCGTTTATCCGCGTTCATCGGCGGTTAAAAACCTCCTAATCTACTTACTAGAATAACCAGTGCTCACCAAAAACTCCCGCAACTTTCCAAAGAATTGAGTGCGATCGCGCCCTTGATAAACCCTCTCCAACAACTGCCAACCTTCCGCCTCCTGGCCCATGACATACTTGTTCGCCATGAAGGCCGCCAAAACCCCTTTCACCTCCCCATTTTCACTCAGACGCTTGTTAGATTCCAGCCAAAGCTCAGCAGAATTTGTGTATACTTCCACCGGATACTGTTTGCTAACATCTTGCATTTTACCTTGGCGGTACTGCCAAATTTGCAGCGGAAAGCGAGAATCAGCGTAATTTGTAAAAGCCTCGGAAAATCTGCCGTCCTGACTCTTAAACTCTGGGATATCATTTTTGCCCAAATCGACTATTTCGTAACTCACATTGCCCCAGAAATGCTTGATATGAGTGTATTTGTTAGCTGCCGAGTCGTAGCGGTAAATAAACGAATAGTTGCAGCAGCGGACGCCGCTTTTGGTTGAAACTAAATCTGCCAGCACTTCCGGTTCCTTGTCGCCGTCTAAATCACGGATTCGTAGCGATAAAAAACGTCCTTCTGATATTTCTTCGCTGGCTCTTTGGTCGGGGTTATCTACTAGAGAGCGAGTCGGAATCAGCACTGGTTCTTCCAATAAACTTTTACCGTCGCGGATAATTCTGATGCGGAGATTTTTAGCATTTTCTGCTTCTTTTACGAAAGAAACTTCCGCCCGAACTTTCCCCGCTTCCGAGGTTTCTGTTGTTCTAGGCGGGCCGATATTCGGGGGAACTTGGGCAATATATTGGGCAGGAACTAAGGCAGTTTGGCCGGGTTTGGCGATCGCCTGACAGAAAAAAGTTGCGACTTCGGCGCGAGTAGCATTCCGAGTAGGTTCTAGCTGTTTTACAGCCGGATAATTGACCACAAGTTGTTTTTCTGTGGCGGCGGCGATCGCACTTCTGGCTAGTTCGGGAATGTCCCGCGCATCTTCAAAAGTCGCATCCAAAATCTCAGCCCCCGACCCCGTAGGTGTATATTTCAAGCCGCTGGTTAAAGCTACCAAAGCCTGCCAGCGGGTAATATTCAAAGTGGGGTTAAAGATACTGCCACTGTATCCAGACATAAAACCCGTCTGATAAGCTTCTCGAATTGCTTTAAAACCCCAGTAATTTGTAGGAATATCTGCAAAGTCGATCGGAGCTCGGACGGTTTTGGCATCGGGAAAAGCCATGCGAACCATCGCCGCAAACTCAGCGCGGCTGACGGGGCGATTCGGGCGAAAACTGCCGTCTTCGTAGTAGCCACTGATAATTTTTTTATCTGCTAACTCCTCAATACAAGCTTGCGCCCAATGGTTGTTAACATCCTTAAATTTGGCTTGAGCAAATGCCGGCGCTACATTCAGACCCGGAAACATTAAATTCCCGATGATTATCACTAGGGCTACCACTAAACCGATAATAGCTTGCCGTCTGTGCGATCGAATCATAGAACAGACTCCTCTACTTACAAATTGTCGTTCCAAACTTTGGGAAACTTTGTTTATATAATATCAGCTATGTTAACCAGATTTAATACCATTTATTAAAAATTTACCGACGACCAAGGACACGGCAGTGCCGTGTCCCTAATTTTTCGAGTTCCTATAATAAAGCTTACTTCGACTCTAAAGTCATCTCCATCGCCATTTTTGTTCTGATTGTTAATTCTTCAGAACTGCCAGCATTTTTACCACTCATTTCGCTATTTGAACTAATAGACACAGTAGAGCGAAAAGGATTTAATCTATCCAAGCGCATTGTGGCTGCTCCCCGACCCTGAGAACTAAAAGATTTTAGGGTTAGGGTAGTTCCAGCAGGCAGTTGGGGAGAGGTAAGATTTTGGGGGTTGGCTTGCTGCTCTATACTTACATTCAGAGACACAACCCCATCTTGCCAGCTATCCAATTCATAGGTAGCAATTTCATTCACATTCATGCCACTGAAATCAGAGGAAGAAGAAACGCGCCATTTGGCTCCTTTTCCGACTGCTTCGGCAGGCAGCGGCGAGGCTAGTTGTTCTAGAGATTTAGACATTTGTCGAACCATTTGTTTGAGGTTGTTGTCAGCTCCTTCGGGCAAAATAATGTCGCCTCCTTTATGAAAACCGCGATTGTCCATGATGAAAGAGCCTTTCACTCCCACCATGCTTTTGAGTGCGGAACGCATGGCATCTCGGACGGCTGGCGGCATATTTCCAGTATCGTCGGCGATATCTGAGTTAGTATAAGCAAACTCGTAGTGAATATCGCCGTTGGGATCAATTTTAGTGACTTTTGTCTCGAAAGTCATCACCGATACTGGAATTTTAGCCCCAGGCGAAGACCGACCGGATGCCGATATTTCCATATCCATTTTTACGGTCATCACAGTTGTTTCTTTGACATCAATAGCTGGTTTTAAACGCAGTTCCTGTCGTGGTTCCACTCCCGGATTTAGCAGTTCCACTTGTGGGGTTTTGGAGTTGGGGGCAGGCGCGGATACGCCAGGGGCTGGCTGCTGCACTAGAAGTGGAGTTTCAGCACTTAGGGAAGCAGGAGAAAGCTCGATCGCCCATCCGGCACTCGCCAAACAAAGAGATGCTAGAAATAGTGTTTTTTTCATGGATTTAATTTCCTGTTATTTGAATGTTGGTCTGTTCCCACAGCCGATCGACTGTCACGAATTTGTAACCTTTATACAAAAGCAATGGAATTATTTTATCCGCCGAAGCTGCAACATCTTCACCGCCACAATAGCCGTCGTGCAGTACAATAATTGATCCGTTTTCAGTTTGCTGCACAATGCGACTAATAACTTTCCTCACCCCCGGTCGCACCCAATCTTCTGGGACGACACTCCACATTACAGGGCGATATTCCCACTGTTGCAATAACTCTAATGTTCGCGGCGTAAAAATGCCGTTGGGTGGCCGCACGTCCAGGATTAATTTTGGGTCTAAATCACAAGCTTTGGCAATTGCTTTCTGCGTGTCTTCTAAACTTTGTTTAAGTTCGTGGGTTTTGAGTTTGGGAAACGATATATGCTGATAGCCGTGGAGACCGATCCAGTGTCCGCGATCGTACACTTCTTTAGCCGTTTCTGGATGCCTGTCCACGCAAAAACCTAGCCAGAAAAAACTAGCTTTGATGTCGTATTTATCTAAAATTTTTAACAGTTCAGGTGTGTGCTGACGGTGCGGCCCGTCGTCAAATGTGAGGGCGATCTCTCGGCTGTTGATATCTCCAGTCCACAGACATCTGGGAAAAGCAGATTTGAGGATGGGATGAACGACAGGAAACAGGGGTGCTAATGGCATTGATTAACCTTGATAAATGCGATCGGGTAGAAATGAAGCTGCGTTACAATAGAATAAAGTTAACTCAATCGAGGTAAATATGACAACTGCCGTTGATATTGGAACGCTAATTGTCCGCACGCCGGGAACTTGCGACTGCCGCCCCCCATTGCCACAACCCGAATTACCGTAAAAAATATTGCTATAGATTTTAATGCTGGGCTGACTCCAGAAAAAATCATTAATTAAAAACCGCATTTGACTCGCTCGCAAATTTATGGTCTACTAGCCTAATAGTAGGCGAAACCAGACACAATTGAAGCAAATCTAGCAGCCAAAAAAGCTGATGGAAAGCGCTTGCTATCGGAAGTTACGATAAAATTTAAGCCTTTAAGATAGAATAAAATAGCAATATTAAAAAATTATATTATCTGAATAACTATCTCGAATAATAGATGAGCAATCGCACTTAAAAAAAAGTTTAACTCTTTTGATAGAGCCTCAAACTATATCCGATCGCATCGACCTCTATCTCGCGGTTGATGCGATCGCCCTGCGGTCTCCTCCTATACTGAAAACCAGCATAACTAATCGAAAAACCATCAAGGAGGAAAAATGACCGAGGAATATTTAGCCGAACGCACAGTTTCAGCCGTATTTAAGGAAGAAGAACAATTAGACGGCGTAATTCGGCGGTTGCTCGATCGCGGAGTTTCCCGCGACCACATCTCAGTAATGGGAAAAAACTTTCAATCTAAAACTAAAATTGCCGGCTTTATTACTAAAAAAGATGTGATATTAGGCGGTCTGCGAAGCGGGGCGATTTTTGGTTCCTTATTCGGTTCTTTTTTGGGTTTGCTAACAGGCGTCGGCGTGCTGTTTATTCCTTTTGTCGGTGCAGTAGTATCGGCGGGCCCGCTGGGTGCTGTACTGTTGGGTGCTGCTAGCGGGGCGATCGCAGGTTCGGCCGGTGCGGGTCTAGTTTCCGCTTTAGTCGCTTTGGGAATGCCCGAAGACAAAGCAACTATCTATCAAACCCGTGTTGAAGCAGGCGAATTTCTCGTGATGGCAGAAGTTCCCGCAGATAAATCGGGCGAATTTCAACTCTTGCTAGAAAGTGCAGGTGGCGAAGAAGTTTCAGTTAGCGAAATGACGCTGCCGCGCGCCGTCAAAGGTCGCTGCAATAGTCCGGCAGACTTATCTCCCGAAGTGCGATCGCACCTGTCGGAAGCAGCTCAAAAAACCTTTATGGAATCCTACAACGCGGCATTTGATGAAAACAACGACTCGATACAAGCGGAACACACCGCTTGGAACGCCATTCACCAGCAGTACGAAGAAGATGAAAACGGCGTTTGGACTAAGCCTTTAGCGAAAGTCTAGTCTTGCAATCGCGGTTAACTAATAAAAGATAGAATGCAGCCTCTAGAACCCAAGTTCTAGAGGCTTGTAATATTTGAGAGTTTAGATTAGAAAATATTGTCTCAGTCTTTTTAATCAAATTTTGGGACACTGCTCAAAGCCCATCCCACAAGAAAAAAAATTGTGGGATGGGCTTTGAGCAGCGTCCTATTTATTTTTTCAATCTTGTCTATTTTATAATTGTGAATTGTAACTTGTGAAAAAAGATTTAATTTTTCTGGTATTGCACTAGGTGGCGTTGTCAAGTACAATCTACAGGCTTACAATATAAAATTGAGTTAAGCAAATGCAAAAATACGTTTGTACAGTTTGCAATTACGTCTACGATCCAGCAGAAGGCGACCCCGACGGAGGCATAGAGCCCGGTACTGCCTTTGAAGATATCCCCGACGATTGGGTTTGTCCCATTTGCGGGGCGGCAAAATCCGATTTTGAACCAGAATAAGCGAGAAAAAATTTGTCCGATCGAATCCTCAAAATTACAGTCATTGGCGGCGGTGCTGCAGGTTTTTTTAGTGCAATTACCTGTGCCAAAACTTACCCGCAAGCCCGCGTCACTTTACTAGAAGCTGGCCGGCAACTCCTGGCAAAAGTTCGCATCTCTGGCGGCGGGCGTTGCAACGTTACTCACGCTTGTTTTGACCCTGGTATTTTAGTGCAGAATTACCCCAGAGGTGGGAAAGCTCTGCGCGGTGCTTTTACTCGATTTCAACCCCGCGATACTGTTGAATGGTTTGCCGGTCACGGCGTGAAGTTGAAAACAGAAGAAGACGGGCGAATGTTTCCGATCACAGACGATTCGGCGACAATCGTTAACTGTTTGATCCGCGCTGCTGAGGATGCAGGCGTGAAAATTCGCACCGGCGATGCAGTAGTTTCTGTAAATAAATTAACAGGAAATACGGCCGAGGGCGAACACGGTTCGGGCGGGCACGGGGGCACCGCCCCTACATTTGAAATTGAGTTGAAATCCGGGGAAAAATTGAAGTGCGATCGCATTCTTCTCGCTACAGGCAGCAATCCGTCGGGTTATAAGTGGGCTAAAGAGTTAGGTAATACTGTAGAACTGCCCGTTCCTTCTCTATTTACTTTTAATATTTCCGACAGCAGAATCAAAGATTTAGCCGGAATTTCTGTTCCTAATGCTAAGATGAAATTGCCGGGAGCTAAATTAGAACAAAGCGGGCCTTTGCTAATTACTCACTGGGGTTTGAGCGGGCCTGCTGTACTCAAACTTTCTGCTTGGGGTGCGAGATTTTTGCACGATCGCCATTATAAAACATCTGTGCTGATTAATTGGCTTCCCCAGTACAATGCGGAAGTTTTGCGGCAGCAACTGCTAGCAGTTAAGTCGCAGTTGTCGCACCGATTGATTGTCTCTAGCTGTCCGTTTCCGGTGCCGCGCCGCCTCTGGGAACGTTTGACAAGTTCGATCGGGATTGATGAGCAAAAACGCTGGGCAGACTTATCTAACAAAATCCTCGATCGCCTCCTGCTAGAACTCGTTCAAGGCGAATATCAGATTGCCGGAAAAGGCGCATTTAAGGAAGAATTCGTCACCTGCGGCGGTGTCAACCTCAAAGAAGTCGATTTTAAGACAATGGAAAGCCGCCGCTGTCCCGGACTTTTCTTTGCTGGCGAAATCTTGGATATCGACGGCGTGACGGGGGGTTTCAACTTCCAAAGTGCTTGGACTACAGCGTGGTTGGCCGGGAACGCGATCGGCAAATGATACGATTTTAGATTTGGGAATATTTGCTCTGTAAAGGTTTGGGACTTGCGATCGCGCGATCGGCTTGCCAGTATTAAATTTTGTGTTATTTTTGAATTAAGACGCACCAAATGTGCATCAACTTCAGCTTGTAGACAAAATTCGCAGTTTTGCGGAGTTAACATTGGGTGAGATACATGAAAAACTTGAATCTAAAAACCCTAAAGTTCGATCGCAACCTTGAGGGCCATCTTGACTCACCTTTCATCGAAAAAAATGGCTTGCTGGAATTCAACCCCAAATTTATCACTCCCGAATATTTAACAACCTGGACGTTTGAAACACACCTGTACGACGAACAAGTTGCGATCGACCACTTTGTCATCACATTTCCTAGCCGCACCGAACTCGAAAACTACGCCAAATCTTTTTACCCCTTCGGCGCCAAAACAGTTGAAGGCCCCGACTTGTTCCCGATTAACTTTTGTGCGGAAAACATTAATGTTCCCTCCGACTTGTGGCTGCATTTAATGACCTTATTAATGCCAGCGGGCGGCTTAGTAGTATTAGATGCGCCCCACGCACCGGGCGACCAAACAGACCGCTTCCAGCAAGAAAGAGGATTAGAAGCCGTTCACCACGTCGCGATTCGTGTTGAAAACGTGCAGAATGCTGCTAAAATATGGCAAAATCAAAACTTTAAACCGCTATCAGAGCATCCTCTAAACTCCGGCTCATTAACTCAGTGGTTTCTGCAAAACCCCGCCGGACAAATTCTCGAATTAATAGAACGTCGCCCCGGCAACAACGCCACCTTTGACTGCAAAAACATCGCAGGTTTGCGCCTTAGTGAAGTCGCCAGTCAGTAGGGCAGGCAAGATGCCTGTCCCACAATTCCCAATTATCTCGTTCCCAGTCTCTGACTGGGAATGCCGATTTGGAGGCTCTGCCTCCTGTCTTGTCACTAATAAAATATATGGTTGCAATAAAAATCCCCAAAGTCACTTTTCAACCCCCAACATTCAACTCAGTTGAAGAAGAACGCCGCCACCGCAAACAGCGTTTAGCCGCCGCATTTCGATTATTTGCCCGCTTCGGATTCAGCGAAGGAATTGCCGGACACATCACCGTCCGCGACCCCGAACACCTAGACCATTTCTGGGTCAATTCCTTTGGAATGCACTTTAGTTTAATTCGAGTCAGCGACCTAATTTTAGTCAACCACAAAGGCGAAGTTGTTGAAGGAAATAAACCCGTAAACGAAGCAGCATTTGCCATTCATTCCCAAGTGCACAGCGCCCGCCCCGACGTAATCGCAGCAGCCCACGCTCATTCTCCCTACGGCAAAAGTTGGTCGAGTTTGGGCCGCCTGCTTGACCCCCTGACGCAAGATGCTTGTTCTTTTTATGAAGACCAAGCTTTATTTGACGATTACACCGGAGTTGTTTTGGAAATCGAAGAAGCTAAACGCATCGCCAAAACTTTAGGTGAGAAAAAAGCCATTATCTTACAAAATCACGGACTGTTAACAGTAGGTCAAACAGTAGATGAAGCGGCTTGGTGGTTTATTTCAATGGAACGTTCTTGTCAAGCGCAGTTAATGGCCGAAGCAGCGGGAAAACCAATTATCATCAAGCCAGAATGTGCGCGTTTAACACAGCAGCAAGTAGGCTCTCACCGCATGGGATGGTTTAGCTTTCAACCGCTTTATGACATGATAGTGCGTCGGGAACCCGACTTATTAGATTAGAAACTCGGCGGTTGAAACCGCTATTACACAAACACAGTCCGCCTGCGGCAAATAAAGAATGAAGGGGGTATTAAAGCCGGATTTAGTATCAGAAGTGCAAAAGTTATAAATTCAGGCTGAAGCCGATTCCAACCAAGCTATCAAATCCTCTTGAGTGGTAAAGTCTAACAAGATTTCTCCTAAATTATCCAATTGTTCGAGAGATAGCTGCTGGATGCGAGTTTGAATTTCCGGCGAAATTTCACCAGTACGCCGCGCGATTTGACGCAAGATTAATTCTGTTTGACCCTCAATTATGCCTTCTTGGCGACTTTTAATAATAGCGCCGCGCTGGTCTTCAAAAAACATTTCCCGCTTTTCCACTTCCTCTAATTCCTTAAGGGTTAAATTAGTTCTGCTGGCGATGGAAAAAGCTGTTTTAATTTCGGGAATCGAGGCAAATTTTTCAGGAATTTCCTCGAAGAGGGGAGCATTTTTTATAAAATAAATCCAGCTTTGAATTATGTTTTCGACTTGTTCCAGTTCTTTGTTGAACTTGGGGAGTTCGACAAACACTAATTCGATTTCTCTGTTATAATACTCGAAGTTTTATTCGAGTTCTTTAAAGACAAAATGGGTGAAAAATTTTTCTGTATTTTAAAATAGAATAAAATCAGTAATTGTTAAAGCAATGAGAGGATTTAATTTCGAGTATCCTTCCCTGGGTCGGAGTTGAGTTGCGTAGGTTTTGGCGGCATTGTACACTACCCGTTTAGTAAAAGCTTCTACATTTATTACCTGCATTTCGATAATCACAGTTTTGTTGCCTGTAATTTTGGCTTTAACATCCAGGTAAGTGTCTTTTAATCCAGTAACGCTCGGCGCGGCGTAAGGGTCAATAATTTCTAAGTCTTCAATGGTTGGCTGTGCGTCATAGAGCATAGCATTGAGGAAGCTAATCAAAATGTCTTTGCTCTGGGGCGAAGCAAAGATTTTTTTGAAACCAAATTCTGTCTTAGGATTGATGTAATTGATAATTGGAAATTAGTAAATGGTGTGTAAGTGTGGTAATGATATCACAAAAGTCCTTCCATTTCTAAATCTTCAATAATCTGCAATCCGCGCGGGTCGCCGACTCGCAATAGCGAAGATTTAGCATCTTCCCGCACGCCCATATCTTCATCTTCTTCTAAAGCTTCAATTAGACCATCGATCGCCCCAGCGTACACTATATTATTCGGCAATTCGCGAGCCAGTTGCCCGATCGCCCAAGCGGAATTACTTCGCACAGCAGACACAGAATCTCCCCGCAGCGCCTCAATCAACGGCGGAATCGCAGCAATCACCACATAGTAACCAACTTTTGCCATTTGACCCAGAGAACTCGCCGCCCACAAACGCACCGCCGAAATATCAGTTTTCAGAGCATCAATTAAAGATGGCAAAGCGCGGTGGTCGCTGCAATTTCCCAAGGCCCAAACTACCCCTTTGCGAACGTAACCGTTCCAATCGCGGTTAAGCTGAAAAATCAGCGGTTCCACAGCATCGGGACTCGGATTTCGCCCCAAAGCATAAGCCGCGCTCACTCGCACCAAGGGGCAACCGTCTCTCAATAAATTAATTAAATGCGAAATTGCTCGATCGTCCTGCAGTTCGCAAAAAGCCCGCGCCGCAATCATCCGGTGCTGAGGTTCCGGGGATTCCAGCAAAGGCAGCATTTCCTCGGGATCTGGCAGCGGGGGCTCGGATTCGTCAAAATGATCCAAAGGGCTTTCCAGTTCCGTGTCAGTATCAAGGGCGTTGGAGTAGTCGTTATTGTTCATAAAAAAACTTTACCGCACAGAGGATGCTCCTAAGCAACTCAGTCAGCAGTCACCAGTCAGCAGTCAATAATTGTAGGGTGCGCGCGATATTGCACCATTGTCAGCAACAGGCTTTCCGGCTTGTTCCACAAGAAGAAAATTTATCTTTTGTGGAACAGGCCCAAAAGCCTGTTCATAAAAGGCTAATTGAGAATGGTGCAACATATGAGTTACTACAAACGAATATCTCTGCTTTTACTTAAGTTGGTAGTGAGGAATTCAGCCCTCATAATTTGGATGAATCAGGACTTTAGCCATGATTCCAAACCAGTAGAATTTATTTTTCAAAGAGACTTGAGCATCGAGACGGAATGACTTTGATAGCCTAACTTTTGATAGAGATTCACCGCCGGCTGATTGCTGAGAAATACTTGTAAACCCATTTGCCGATCGCCCCTTTCCCGCGCCCAATTTTCAGCATGAATAACTAAAGCTGCACCGACTCCTAGACGGCGATGTTCCGGTGCTACGTACAGCAAAAAAATGTGAGCGTAGCGTTCTCCGGTGGTTTGGTCGATCGCATTTCCCAACCACAAACATCCGACAACAGATTGGAGATTTTGGGCTTGAGATGAGGGATTGAGATACTGCGAGGGAAGCGACGGCAAAATTTCTGCCTCTTCCTGGCTGTTTTTCTGGCACTCTACCCACCAAACCGGCGTCTGGTTAGAAAAATACTGCTCGACAGTTTGAGCCAAATGTCCCAATTCCCCATCCGGGTAAAGCTCTCGGTAAGTCCGGTGCATAAATTTTACCAGTTTTGCTCGATCGAGTCCCGATCCCGATCGCAGCCAGTAACCCGGTATTAGTTGAGCAGACATCAGCTCAGCGGACACGGAGAGCCGCATCATTTAGCCCCAAGAACATTGGATTGACTACTGCCGCTTGCTTTTGGGGGATCGCTTCCTCAATCGGTGCCGGGGCAGCCATGTCACCAGGCAAAAAGATGCGAGCACTGACTGCTACCAGAGCCGCGAAAAATACTAATACCGCTATTAATGGAGCAATGTATTGACGAATGATACCCATAACCGCAAAAACTTAATTCTTGAGTTGATATTATCAAGTGTACCATACAAATCTTGTCAGCTATAATTGCTGCCATTGGACAATTAGCTCAAGCCTGAGCGCTCGCAAATACCAACAAACAGAAAATATAATATTATGAGTGCCTCGCCTGCTGTTTATGAAGCTCTAGCTAAAACAATTGTTTTTTTGAATCAAAAGCCGAGCGCGCAAAATGAAGTTTCGACTTTCCTAGATACTAATGGCTACTATATCGATCGCATATTCGACGACCCAGAAACCAACTTTTATGCGATCGGATTCGGTTCATCCAATCCCGAAAACCCGCCCGCCCTCGTATTTAAAGGTACAGACTTCATCGACGGCGACGCTATCTTTTCCGACTCGCGGGACATTGGTTTACCTGAATTTGAAAAGAACAAAGATAATATCAAAAATTGGCTCACAGAAATAGGTCAAAATACTGGTAAAAACCCCAGCAAATTATTGCCAGATGTCATCGGACACAGTTGGGGCGGAGCAGTCGCTCAAATTGTAGCAACCGAATACACATCTCTGATCGGAGATATCTTTACTTTCAACTCTCCGGGAGTCTCCGCGAATACATTCACCAGTTTTCGGAGAAATCTCGGCAGAGTCGGCAACAAAAATGTCACTCACTACATTGTCAGCGGAGATTTCGTCAGCTTGTTTGGTGAAGCATTTATTCCGGGTAAAGTATTTATCCAAAGTTTTACCGATCCGAGTATTAATCCCTTAACTGTTTTGGCAAAACATCGAACTGAAAATTTGTTAACTACTCCGCCCGTGGGTTTTTTGCAGAGGCAAATTTCCGTAGAACAATTAAACAGTCCTGAATTTACTTATAACAACGATTCCGATTTTAACGAGTTTATCGGTGCGATGAATTTTGCCCTGCCCAATGTCTCAGTAGCGATCAGAAGCAGAGGCGGTGCAGAGAGTGTGAGAACAGCACCAGAATTTTCTTTTGTGCAGTTAATCAGACAAATGCAGTACGGTTTAGCTCCCTTGCAACCGAATTATTTATCAGGCGACGCTCGGAACAATACTGCTACCGGCGGCCCTGGAGAGGATACAGTTATCGGCAACGGCGGTAACGATACTCTCAGAGGCAATCGAGGTAATGACAGCATCATCGGTGGTGATGGCGACGATTTCTTGTACGGCGGCAGAGATAACGATTATTTGGAGGGTGGCGACGGAAATGATTTGGTTTCCGGCGAGTTTGGCAACGATTTTTTAATTGGTGGTGCGGGGCGCGATCGCTTTGTATTGGAATCCGGCGGCGGAGCAGATGTGATTTTAGATTTTCAAGATAGTGAAGATTTAATTACACTGTCGAGGGGTCTAACTTTTCCTCAAGTTATAGTAACTCAAGGTGTTGACGGAGCTTTAATTACTATCCCGGCTACTGGGGAAATTCTTGCTACTCTCAGAGGCGTAGGTGCCAGCGCTATTACCCGGGTAGATTTTGTATAGCTTTAGGGTGATCAAAATTTGTATTTTTGGTGGCGCAAAACCTGCCTGGGTTTTGTAGCGAGAGTTTTTTTGTATTAAAAAATCTCTATAAATTTGCCCCTAAAAAGCCCATAAAAATGACCAATTAATATGGTAAATAAACGAAGTTTATAGTAAACTTAGTTAAGTAGCTTAAAAACTAATTCCCCCTCAAACGACAGGAAATAAAAAAATATGCCGTCCTCCCCCGCCGCTTACGAAACTATAGCCAAGCAACTTGCTTATATAGATGACCAGCCCCAGTTTCAAACTTTAGTTCAAACAGGCTTGAGTGCTGCTGGCTACCAAATCGATCGCACCTTTGACGATCCCGGAACTGGATTTCACGCGATCGGCTTAATTTCCACCACGCCAGACAAACCGGCCGTTTTAGTATTTCGCGGCACCGACTCGCCCGTAGACGATATTGCCAACGCAGACCCGCGCGGCACCGGTTTTAACCAATTTGAAGCCAACAAACAAGCATTAGGAAATTGGTTGACAGAAATCAGTCAAGATACAGCCAAAAACCCCAGCCGCTTGCCACCAGACCTTCTCGGACACAGCTTAGGCGGCGCCATAACGCAACTAGCCGCCACCGAATTTACATCTACTATCGGAGATGTTGTCACCTTCAATTCTCCCGGAGTTGCTCAGAGTACAGTCAATACATTCAAGCAGAAAGTCGGCCCCGGAAAAAATGTAACTCACTACGTAGTTGAGGGCGATTTTGTTAGTTTGGGAGGAGAAGCTTTTCTCCCCGGAAAAGTAGTTCTTCAAACATTTACTAACCCGGTTATCAACCCGCTACTTGTCTTGGACAAGCACAAGCAAAGCGGTTTGTTAACTTCTCCTCCTCCCGGCTTTACTCAGAGAGAAATCTCTGTAGACCAGTTGAACCGCCCTGATTTCACTTTCCCAGATTCAGATTATTTAGAGCTGTTAGCTGGCTTAGACTTTGCACTGCCCGACTTGGCAACATCGCTGGAATCGCGCAGCAGTTTAGAGCAATTAAGAACCACTCCGGGAGCCTCATTTTTAGCAAAGGTTGCAGCAATGCAAACTGCTCTCGATCTCTCCCAAATTAATAATTTAGTAGGCGACGATGCCAACAATACAGCATCAGGTTTTGCAGGGGACGATATTATCACTGGCAATGGGGGAAACGACACTCTCAGTGGCAACAAAGGCAACGATATTATCAGCGGTGGCAGTGGCAACGACCTGGTATTAGGCGGCAAAGGAGATGATAACTTGAACGGTGGAGAAGGAGACGATACACTCATTGGCGCAATGGGTGCGGATCTCTTGATTGGCGGCGCTGGACGCGACGTATTGGTGTTAGGAGCAGGTGCCGGTACAGATACACTTGTAGACTTTCAAAAGGGTCAAGATTTAATCGGTTTGAGCGGAGGTTTGACCTTCAACCAAGTGAGAGTTACTGCAGGCGATTTTATAACGACGATCGAAATTGCCAGTAACGGCGAAGTTCTTGCCAGTATTCCTGGCATTCCAAGTAGTCCGCTAACAGCTAGTGATTTTATTGCGATTTAGTTCGCGGCTGGCCATACAGATATTCGGTAGGGACACAACATTGTTGTGTCCTTATTTTATGAACGCAAGCGCACATAATTTATACTCCAATACGCTTGGGATAAGAATAATCTGATTTCCTTTCACAAGTCGGGAACTCTCATAAATGCGTGAAATGAAATTCGTCGGAAAGCGCTAACCCAAGCGTATTGATTTATATTCATTCCATGATTACAAACATCAATATTTCTCTAGGGAGGGGTTCACCGAAATCTCCAAAAGTAGTGCAGACATTGGTAAACCCGACCCGCCCGAATATTATAGTTATAGCGATCGCACTTGATATTAATCGAAATCGTCCAGTCCAGGTCTGGGCATCGATGCTAATTTTTTCTCATCTTCTAGGGGCAGAAAGAAAATCGTCAGCATACCGGGAATCACAGCCAGCGCGCTCATCAAGAAATAATTTTGATAGCCGAGACTCGCCTGCAAGTAGCCACTAAAAACGCCCGGAATCAGCACTCCAGCGGCCATAAAAGCCGTTGTAATTGCATAGTGGGATGCTTCGTATTCAGGGCGGACAGTCCGCATCAAGAACACTGTATAGGCAGCTACGCCAAGTCCGTAAGTAAATTGCTCGATCGAATTTACGGCATAAGCCCATTCAATCCCCGGTTGATTGATAGCCAATAGCCAATAAAGCACGTTAGTCGAATTTTGCAGAATAGCCGTCGGCCACATCCATTTTTTCAATCCTTGTTTGGCAATTAAATAGCCGCCCAGCAACCCTCCTATTAACAGAAACATTACCCCTAAAGTACCGGATAATAAGCCCATATCCGACGTAGAAACTGCTAATCCTCCTTTCTCAACTTTATCCATTAAAAATGGAGGAGCCATTTTAAACGTCAAGGCATCGCCCAAGCGAAAAATCAAGACGTAAGCCACAATCCAACCTATTTTATCTTGCTGAAAATAAGTTTTAAATGCTTCGATAAAGCTGGTTCTTTGTTGAGGAGTGTCGGATTCCAGAGCGTAATTTCGAGGATAGGGAAGATACCACCGCTGAAAGAGATATATCAGCACAAACATAATCGCACAAATGCCAAAGGCTGTCGCCCATCCGTAGTTAAGCGCAGACACGCTAAAATCCGAACCGAAAAGTGACAGTGGAATGTTTTGATAGATTTTGGTGTCGCCTGTATTTCCGGTGACTAAATGGTTTTCGGCCAGTTTCCCGGCTAAGAACACCAATAAACCGCTACCGGCAATGACAGCACCTCTATAAGCCGTGTTGCGAACCCCGACAAATAGTGCTTGTTGGTCTTTATTGAGAGTGTTTAAATAAAATCCGTCAATAGCGATGTCGTGAGTAGCTGACACAAAGGCGATCGCGGTAAAGATAACAAGCGATATAATAATCGGTGCCGGCGTCAATACACCAAAAGCCAGGAAAGCAAACAGAAAAGCACAAATGATTTCGGTGGTTAAAATCCACTTGCGTTTGGTGGAATACAAATCAACCACTGGGCCCCACAAACCTTTTAAAACCCAAGGAAAAGACAACAGACTTGTCAATCCGATGAGTTCGTTGCTGGTGCCCATACCTTTCAAAAAAATCACCGACATTAAATTAACGACGGTGTAAGGGAGACCTTGAGCGAAATACAATACTGATACCCACAATCCAGCGTTATGCTTTTTTTCCATTGCAGAGATATTTTACCTAGTTACTTATTTGATTTACTGAGTGCGATCGACAATTCCGGTCAATTAAACCGCTTGCATCACAGTATATGTCATTCCGATGCCAGCGGCAGCCATATAAACAGTGTATTTTAGCAGCCTTCGGACTCACCAATACTTTCATTTTTAGAATAAGCCTGCAAAAGATGTTCTCCGTTAAAATGAACCAGGTGAGTAGCATCTTCTGCTACCCAGACATCCGTCTCCCAGGAAATATCAGATAAATATTCCGCCATTGCCTTGCGGCTGAGGAAAGCTGTCACCATCACCAGAGGTACTGTCGAATTTCTAAAAAGATGCTCAAGCTCAGTTTTGCGTTTTGGATTAATAGGGCCGTGAGAAGTAACAGCTTCAATCAACACCAACCAGTTTTTTTCAGTGAAGTGAACAATTACATCTGGCATCTTACCGTGAGCATCGACTGTAACGCCTAATGCAGTTAGCGATGCTTCATTGAAATGAGCAAACTTATCATCGGTATCTCCGACATAAAGCAGTCTGCCAGCAGGAGTAAAGCGCTCAGCAAACTCACTGACAATCTTTGATATTAAGACGTTATGAGCTCCGGGCGAAATAGTTTTTACATCACCTTCGATTGTAATTGGAATTCGCGCCATTTCTCGCTCTTGTGCATATCGTTGCTTCAGCGTATCGACGGAGGCGAGGTAAGCGCGAAGATTCTTGTCCCAGTCAGAAGTGTCATAAGTTCGCAGCAGTTCCAAAGCACTTTCTTCTATCTGATATGCAGTTTTTGGACTATTCACCGGACGTTCGGGACTGTCAGGATTAACAACAATTAAACCTGCATCTAGAAACTGATGGACAGTCTGGCGACGCACAGTTTCCCGCGTATTTGGTGCATATTTTTTACCGTATTGCTGCTCCATGAAGTCCATAATGGGTGTGATTCCCCGAAGTGGAGATTTCGCCGATTCCCAAGCATCCTTTGGCTTGAGGTCAAGCAAAGCCAGAAGGGTTAAGGCGGAACGTTCGTTAAGCTGACCTTTGGGAAAACCCAGCGCTGCAAGTATTTCTAGAGATTCATCAATACGGTTCTTGATTGTCATTGGGCTATTTTCTAACGGATTGGTCGCCTTCAGCAGTTGTCTCTCGACAAGTTTATCAATCTCCCGCTGTGTAGGAAATATTTCTCTTATTTGAGCGCCAAGTAAAAGTAATTGCTCTACATTAGGATACTTCAAATTGCGTAAATCCGTAGCATTAACTTGAGTGTGTCCGTTGAACAGTCGGAAAAACGCATCTACCAAACTCGAATTTAGATAAACGGCCAATCCCCGCGCCAGGGTGAGGTCTAATCCGCGTCCCTGTTGGTGAAAGTAATTCAAATGGTTCTCAAAACCCACGCTAGAACTATTAATTTTATTGGCATCCCAGACAACTGCAACAATTCGCTTTTTCTCTTCCTTCGACGAGAAGCGCTTGATCAAAACATAATGTTCGTTAGGTACGAGGAGTGCAGCAGTTTTTTCCGTGACAGCTAAAGCTTGAGGCTTTCTCGTTGCGGTGGGATATTCAACACAGCCAGCCGAGAAGTGTGCGGGATAAATCAGCGGAACTGTACCGTTTTCCGGTTTTAGCCGCAAGTCAGAGCGAACACGAAAATCTACAACTTTTCCCGTAGAAACTGTTAAGCCTAATTCCTCTAGGGTGCAAGTAAATTGAGCCATTTGCTCGGCTACTTTCTGGCTGACCGAATCCGGTAAAATCCGAATAAATTGCTCGGAATCATTGGGATTAATTAGGGCAGTATAGGGCAGTTGGTGAGACAAAACCAGGTCGTCGCCCACGCTGCTGCTTGAGGTAATTAGTACAGTATCTGGCTGTTCTATTTGTTTGGTGGCGCGCACAATAATAGTTTCTTGCAGCACCGCATCATCGCGAAATGGCAACTGTCGGGATTCAAAGATGTGTACTTGGCGTAAAGCCATCATGTGAAGGAATACTTTGCGGAAATCTCGAAAGTATAAACCGTTGCAAAAGCTGCGGGGAGTAATCGATACTAATTCACCGTTTGGTTTGAGCAGGTGAGCGGCAGCAACTGTAAAGCCAGCGTAGAGATTGCTGGTTTCTAGTCCTATAGAACGCAGCAAGGTTCGGGCGTGGGATTTAGCGTCTATCTTGGCATAGGGAGGATTGATAATTGCATGGGTAAATTCCAGTTTTACTGGCTGTGTAAATAGATTGGGCTGCAACATATCGGCGCTGTCTTGAATAAAATCAATTTCGCGAACCTCACAGGTAAAAGATATTCCAAAACGCTGACATTCAATACTGCATAATTCTAAAGTTTGCTTGAGGTATTCAATCAAAATAAAGTCAATTTCATAAGCTGTAACGTGCAGGCTGCGCGGTTTGTTTGGGCGCTGGCAAAGTTCGGAAACAACGGCTGCTAACAGGGAACCAATTCCTGCACCGGCATCTAAAAGCGATATATCGGGACAGTTAAATTCAAACATTCGGGCCATCAAAGTTGCGACTGAGGAAGGTGTTAAAAATTGTCCTTTTTCTCCTCTCTGGCTTTGCTGCAACTTTCGGGTTGCTTCTTGGCGCCAGCTATCTACTCGATCGAGTAAATTGCTGTCAGGCGGCAGGGCTAGGGTTTGAAAGTGAGGTGCTATCATTTGTTGAGAAAAGTGCGATCCCGAGTTCAGTTTATTTTCGCCCAAAATTGCACCGATGTGCGAAAATGTCAAGCGGACGCGAAAATCTACAACTTTCCCGGTGGAAACTATCAGGAGGTAGCTGACGATGACAAAAACTCAAACCAAGCGTTTTCCCCGTAGCCTTGACTTATTTTGCGGCATGGGAGGGTTAACTCTGGGTTTTAAACGTGCTGGTATCCAAGCCATCGGTGGCATAGATTACTGTGAAAACGCCAAACAAACTTTTGAACGCAACCTATCTCCACTTCCGTGTCTGGTATCTGACTTAACCCAGACAACTGTTTCCGAAATAGAGGAATTCTTTAAAATTTCGGCAGCAGAAATCGACATTATTACGGGGGGAGCACCGTGCCAAGGATTCAGCACTGTTGGCAAGCGAGAGATAACAGATCCTCGCAATTCTTTATGGCGCAATTTTCGCGACTTGGTGGCTGAAATTCGTCCTGCTTATGTCATTATCGAGAATGTTGAAGGAATGCTGGTAATGCAGGGAGGCAAAGTGCGCGATTCAGTCATCGCTAGCTTTGCTGATATCGGCTATCACATGAAATGTCGCCTTTTAAAAGCGGCTGACTACGGCGTACCCCAACTGCGAAAACGTGCTTTTTTTATAGGTTGGCTTGATGGATTGCTGCCACCTGAGTTTCCAGTGCCAATTTCTCACTATTATGTGACTGTAGCTGATGCCATTTCAGATCTACCGCCATTAAATGCTGGAGAAATATGTAAATCTTACCAGAGTATGCCACAAACTGACTATCAAATAGCTAGGCGCAAGACCGCCAACATACTGCTACATCACGAGGCTGCCAATCATTCACAAAAGTTAATTGAAATTCTGAAGTATATCCCAGATGGTGGAAACCGAAAGTCTATTCCCGAACGCCTTCAACCAGCCAGCGGTTTTCACAATAGCTATGCTCGACTAGCTAGTAATAAACCAGCTATTGCTGTAACATCTAACATGAGAAAACCTTCGTCTGCACGAGCTACTCATCCTAGTCAGCATCGAGGACTGACGGTCCGCGAAGGATTGAGGCTGCAATCTTTTGATGATGATTTTGAGGTTATTGGTTCGAGAACATCACAGTACCTTCAAGTCGGAAATGCCGTACCGCCCCTACTAGGCTTGGCGGTAGGCAAGGAAGTTGTCAAGGCTTATCAAAGCCACTCAGATGATGAAATTTTTAGAGCCAGAGGGCAAAAAGTAAAGTCGCTCAATGCAGACTTAAAGTTTCCCATTCAGCTTGCTCTTGAAATCATAGTTTAACTTTGATAATAAGTAAGAGAGTTGTGTTCGGGATCTCGCTCGCCGATAAATGCCAGTAGCCTGGCAACAGCACTAGGATTCTGTTCAACGTGAGCAAGATAGTGAAGCATTTCATGCACTGCAGCATCCTGCTTTTGCCAATCCCAGATCCTCACGGCTCTAATTAGCTCGTCTTGTGCGAAGGAAATGATGCCGTCGTCGCTCAGTAGAGAACGCGCTTCGCTGTCTATGGAAAGTACAAAAGCCACGCCAAGAATTTGATTACCTGTTACTTGTTTCTGGAAACTTCCCAATTGTTGCTTGAGGTTTTTAAGCGAAATGTGGCAGTCTTTTACTTCTATTGATATTTCTAAATCCAGACCGTAATAACAGTCAATATCTCCAAAACGGCGCTGTCTGGACGACCCTGTTCGTACCTTATCAACGACAAAGCTGAGATGAGGCCTATCGGCTTTGAAATAGCCGCAAGCAATGGCTTGAAAAACTAAACCCCCATTCTCATCTGGATCGCTGCGCGGGTAATTGTTTATTATTTCGGGAAATAAACGAACTCGTAACGATTCTCTAGTAACAAATATGTTCTTTTGCAATCGTTCAAGACCAAAATCAATAAGTTTTTGGCAGAGTTGAAAGCGTCCAGACTCGGACAGACGAAAACAGAGAATCAGCAGGTCTTGAAACTTTTGCCATTGACCTGTATTGTAAACATAAGCACTGGGATATTTAGAACGATTTAGACTGTGAAAAAATTGAACAATAGACTCTTCTATACGTCGGATACCTACTTGAGTAGATTGAGCAAATTTTAAAGTTAGTGTATTTGCCTGTTGTTCTCCCCGTTCAGTGACAACTTGGTAACGTTTAAATAATTCTTCAATTGTAAGCTGCTCTCTTAATTCTTTGGCAGAGTCATCAACATTAGATAGACGCTGTGCGACGATCGCAAAATCAAGGGCAAGACCGAGGATATACTTCATCCGGGTAAATCGGCTACCTACGTATTCCAATACCTGTTGGATTATTATCTGTTCGCTATTTGCTACTTCGTCAGGCTCAAAGCCATTCCCAAAGTGTGGCGAAAGAAGTTCTTGAATTGCTTCTATCTCACTATCAGTGCGTTCGTACATTGAAAAAATAGAGCGATCGTATACAAAATACCAGAGTTCAGTATAAGCGATCGCTATTCCAGAACACAGCTTGGCCCCATAAGTTGCTTTAACGCAAAGATGTGCGAAAATGTCAAGCGGACGCTCAAACTAAAAGTCCGTAAAGGACTGTTAAACGCTCTCTCACACATTTCTGATGCGAAATACCAAAACATTCTTTTTGTCAAGCTTGTTCCTGATTGGCTTAACAATTAGTTTTCTGCTGACTCCTGGTTGGTTCTCAAACTTCCCATCCCGCGCTAGCGCAACTATGCCTCCGCAAACCCAAACCGCCGAATTTCGCGCCTTCTGGGTGGACGCCTTCAACCCCGGCTTCAAAACGCCTCAAGAAGTCACAAAATTGATCGCAGACGCGCAGCGGGCAAATGCCAACGCGATCGTCGCCCAAGTCCGCCGCCGTGGCGATGCTTTTTACACGAGTGCGATCGAACCCCGCACTCTCGATCCCAACGTTCCTGCGGGTTTCGATCCACTGCAAGATTTGATTGACAAAGCCCACGCCGCAGGCATTGAAGTATACGCTTGGATGGTGACGCTGCCGGTGGTTTCCGGCACCAAACTTCCCGCCGGTCACGTTTGGCAACAACACGGGCCCAATGCGCCGGGAATCAACAATTGGGCGATGCTGACTTCGAGTGGCGAATCACCCGGTTTCCTCGATCCCAGCCATCCAGACGCCGTAGATTATACTGTTTCCGTCTATTTGGACTTGATCAAGCGCTACGATGTGGACGGCGTACAGTTGGATTATGTGCGCTACGGCGGGCCGACTTGGGGCTACAATCCGACTGCGATCGCCCGTTTCAATCAGCAAACAGGTCGATCGGGCAAACCCGCACCCACAGATCCTGCGTGGATGCAGTGGCGGCGCGATCAGGTGACAAATTTAGTGCGGAAGCTTTATGTAGAAAGCCTTGCAATCAAACCGCGCGTTAAAATTACCGCCGCCACGATCGCCTGGGGCGACGGCCCGAAAAACGATGCCGGATGGTATCAAACGCAGCCTTACAAAGAAGTATTGCAAGATTGGCGCGCTTGGCTGGAAGAAGGGATCGTAGACATGGCGATGCCGATGACCTACCAGCGCGAGTACAAACCATCGCAAAAACTCGCTTATGACCACTGGATCGAGTTCGCCAAAGACCACCAGTACAACCGCCAAATTGCGATCGGCCCGGGCAATTACCTTAACTACATCGAAGACACTCTAGGCCAGATTCGTCGCGCCGAACAGCCGTCTGCGAAAGGAAATCACGTCGCAGGTACGGTGCTCTATTCCTACGCTAGCAGCAACGTGTACACGAATGTGGAACTGCGATCGGGCGGCAGCGGAGATTTGCCCCGCCAGCCTTGGAAATACGTTCCCCAAAGCAACGATTTGTTTTACACCGCACTTTCGCAGCCGAGTCAATACGTTGACGCTGCGACGGGCAAAACCTATGAAACTCAACCTGTGTGGGCGACAGCAGCAGCGGTTCCCGATATGCCTTGGAAGTCGCGGCCGACTACAGGTGCGATCGCCGGAAATTTGCAGCGGTGCGCTCAAACTTGCGACGGTGCGAGCTTGACATTGCAGTCGATCGATGATGGTGCCCAGGTGCGTCAACTGCGCGCCGATGGCAAAGGATGGTTTGGGGCGATCGAGCTTTCTCCGGGAACTTATCAGTTGAAAGTTGACGGAAGTCAAATTCAACAAACAGTTAATGTTGTCGCCGGTGAAGTTGCAAAAATCAATTTCGGAGCATCTTAATCACTTTTTATGGTGCGCCGAGGTGGGCTATTGCGATCGACTTACAGCGTATCCCGGGTTTATAGAACCCATGTAGGATCTTTTTGTTGT
This sequence comes from Microcoleus sp. Pol8_D6, assembly GCF_036700965.1. Lineage (NCBI taxonomy): Bacteria > Bacillati > Cyanobacteriota > Cyanophyceae > Oscillatoriales > Microcoleaceae > Microcoleus > Microcoleus sp. Pol8_D6. The sequence goes on from NZ_JAUBPW010000003.1 coordinate 94,480, forward strand.
CTAACCAGTTTTTGAGGTATCTAGGTTGTATCTGGTTTGATGCCTGTTAGCTTAAAGTCCTGACTCTGGTATTAAATCCTCTGGTAAAACGATCCCCTCAAAACCATATAGTTCGCTCAAGAAGATACCAAATGGGTTCTATAAAGTTTCTAAGATTTCTGATTTAGGGAATCTTACTTTTGCGAGTGAAGCATACTTATCTGCTTCAGAGCGATAGCCAGCCGCACAAGCTACGACGGTAGTAAAGCCTTTTGCAGAAAGACCCAACAGGCGATCGTAATTGACAGGTTCAATTCCTTCCATTGGACAGGTGTCAACACCAAGCAATGCAGCACTGGTCATAAAGTTGCCCAGTGCAATATAAGTTTGGCGCGTTGACCATTGATTGATATTAAAACTGCGGGCACCATCCACCAAGTCACTGACGATTAGATTCCGATATCCTGCCATTGCCTCTACTGTCCCCCCCCGCAGCTCGACAGTGCGAGCCATAAAGCGATCGACATCCTCGGCAGTGAGATTCTTTTTAATCGCGAACACGACATAATGAGAGCAATCAGTAACCTGTGACTGATTCCAGGAGTGGGGCTTGAGCTGTTCTTTAAGTTCCGAGCTGGTAATAATCAGAAATTTCCAAGGTTGAAGCCCATAAGAAGATGGTGTTAACACTAACGCATCTTCTAAAGCTGTCCAGATTTCTGGAGCAATTGTTTTGGCTGGATCGAACTGTTTGGTGGCATATCGCCATTTGAGATTTTCGAGTAAGTCTGTCGTAGTGATGTGATTCATTTCTTTTACTTAAGAGATTGCAATTAATCATGGTTGAAACGGATAATTACAGGCTGGTTGCAAATAATCCTGGTTCAAATGAAATGATAACGGCAGCGGTCTGCAAAAAGTAGCGAGCAGGTCGATTTGCTCCCCCGACAGACTAATTTTTAGCTAATCCCTAATCGCTTTCCAGAATGCTTGCGAGCAAAGCTTGCTGAGCGTGCATCCGATTTTCTGCCTGATCCCAAACGCGCGATTGACTGCCCTCAATCACGTCATCCGTAATCTCTTCATCCCGGTGTGCGGGCAAACAGTGCAATACAATTGCATTCTTATCTGCTAACTTCAGCAATTGTTCATTTACCTGATATGGCTTAAACAAAGGAATCCTGATTTTTGCTTCCTCTTCCTGTCCCATACTCGCCCAAACATCAGTATAAATTACTTGAGCATTCTTCACTGCATCTTCTGCGTCCGCCGTCACAGTAACTTCTGTTTTTCCATTAGCAATATTCTTAGCTTTTTCCACAATCTCCGCATTCGGCTGGAAATCTTGAGGGCAAGCAATTCTGACATTCATTCCCGTCATTGCACAGCCCAACATCAGCGAATTTGCCATATTATTGCCATCGCCCAAATAAGTCAAAGTCACCCCTTTCAACTTGCCAAAACACTCTTTTACTGTCATTAAATCCGCCAGCACTTGGCATGGGTGTTCGTCATCGGTGAGTGCATTAACCACAGGAATTTTGGCATAGTTAGCAAAAGTTGCTAAATCCTTTTGCTCGAACGTGCGAATCGCCAAAATGTCTAAATATCTGTCTAAAACCCTGGCTGTATCTACCAAAGGTTCACCGCGGCTGACTTGTGTAACGTTGGGATTGAGGTCAATCACTTGCCCTCCCAATTTATACATTGCCACCGTAAAACTTACCCGCGTTCGCGTTGAAGCTTTGGAAAATAACAAGCCGAGAACTTTATTGCGTTTCAGCTTGACCATTCCCGATTTTAAACTGGCTGCTAGATCCAGCAAATAATTTAATTCATCTATGCTTAAATCTGCCAGACTTAATAAATCTCGCCCTTTTAATGAGTCCATGCTTTCCCCCACACACAAATTTTTAACTGTGTCTTAAATCTTAGCCCGCAGAGGTGGGTTTTGTTTCTGTAATCCCTAGTTGACATCTGCGGGTAAGGTTTATGCGGGCAATTGCTCGATCGCGCGATCGATCGAATCGCAACCTTGTTCAACCGTTTCTACCACAGCCAACACGCCCCGCAATTCCCCAGCCCCGGGGAAACCCTTAGCATACCAGGTTAAGTGCTTGCGCGCTTGGGAGACACCGCTTTCACCTTTATATTCCCACAAAGCCCGCAAATGTTCCTTAGCACATTCGAGGCGTTCAATTGGTGTCGGAGCTATCTTTTCCACACCAGTTTTCAAGAAATAATCAACTTCTCCCACCAAAAAAGGATAGCCCAAAGTTCCCCGCGAACACATCACTCCATCAGCGCCGGTTTCTTCCAGACATCGCATCGCTGCTTCCACTGAAAAAATATCCCCGTTAGCAATAACTGGAATCGATAAAACTTCTTTAACTCGGCGAATCCACTCCCATTTTGCCGGGCCGGTGTAACCTTGCGATCGAGTGCGGCCGTGCACGGTAATCATTTTTGCTCCCGCATCTTCCATCCGCTTCGCAAATTCCAAAATATTAATTTCTTTGTCAGTCCAACCAATCCTAGTTTTAACGGTGACAGGAACATCTACCGCTTCCACAACCGCCCGCACAATTGCCTCGGCAGTTTCCGGATCTCGCAGCAGGGAAGAACCGCCGCCGTTTTTAGTAATTTTGTTAACCGGACAGCCCATATTAATATCAACAGTATCGGCTCCTTCTGCCACTGCTTTCTGGGCCGCTTCTGCCAAGAAATCCGGCCGGCAGTCAAACAATTGAATACTAATCGGGCGCTCGTTCGGGTCAACTTCCATAATTCTCGGCAGTTGCTTCACGTAGTGCAAACCCGTAGCGTTCACCATTTCCGTGTACATCATCGAATCCGGCGCGTAGCGGCGCACCAGGCGGCGAAATACCAAATCGGTAACGCCGGATAAGGGCGATTGCAGGACGCGGCTTTTAACTTCAAAATCGCCGATTTTGAGCGGAGTTGCTAACCTTTCTTTTAATTCGGGAGATAGAGTAAGCATAGTCGATCGCACTTTAATTCTAATATCTGTATATTATACTACACTTCCGATAGTTGACAGTTGTTAATTATATTTTTAGCCGATTATTGAGTGGCAGCTAAAAGTATATTTAACCTGACCGCAATGCCTATTTTACACATCCCGATCGCCCGAATTTGAATATTGTGAAACCAGGGCCCAAACGCCAACGCCGACCACACTTAAATCTCTGTGCCACTTCGATCTATCTATGGGGTGTGGCCATTAATGGGGGATCTACCTACTAAGAGTGTTGCCCAAGTCATATTTTTATTGTTTAATTCTGCCGAATGCTCTGCTTGCCTTCAGAACCGGCTGCCTTCAGACGACTAATGATTAAATTTATTGGGATTGTGCAAAAGCCGTACATCAGATCGTTTTAAACTACAATTGGTGGATTCCTGACGACGCCGATCGAACATTAAAAAAATTGTAGAGAATTCCTATGGACGCCGCAGCACTCTGGCAACGCTATCAAGACTGGCTTTACTATCACGAGGGATTGGGACTTTACCTCGATATCAGCCGCATGGGATTCGACGACGCTTTCGCAGCAGCACTGAAGCCCAAATTTGACAAAGCTTTCAAAGACATGGCAGCTTTGGAAGCAGGTGCAATCGCCAATCCCGACGAAAACCGCATGGTGGGCCACTACTGGCTGCGAAACCCTGATTTAGCTCCAACTCCAGAATTAAAACAAGAAATAGTCGAAGGCATATCACAAGTCGAAGCATTTGTCAAGAAAATTCAAAACCGCGATATTAAACCGCCCTTTGCTCCGCAATTTACCGACATAATTTCGATCGGCATCGGCGGTTCCGCCCTCGGCCCCCAATTTGTCTCCGAAGCTTTATCCCCAGACATTCCGCCCCTAGCAATACATTTTATCGACAACACAGATCCGGCTGGGATCGATCGCATCCTTAACAAAATCAAAGACAAACTCGCCAGCACCCTAGTAATTACTATCTCCAAATCCGGCGGCACCCCCGAACCCCGCAACGGGATGATCGAAGTTCAAAAAGCCTTCGCCACCGAAAAACTGGATTTTGCCAAACAAGCAATTGCCATCACCGGAGTTGACAGCCAACTAGACAAATTAGCCAAATCCGAAGGCTGGATTACCACTTTTCCAATGGCAGATTGGGTGGGAGGACGCACTTCCGAATTGTCAGCAGTCGGACTTTTGCCAGCAGCTTTGCAAGGCATCGACATTCGGGCGATGCTCGACGGCGCTAAAGTCATGGACGAAGCTACCAGAACCACCGAAATCAAACATAATCCCGCCGCCTTGTTAGCAATGTCCTGGTATTTTGCTTGCAACGGACGTGGGGAAAAAGATATGGTAGTTTTGCCGTACAAAGATTCACTGCTATTGTTCAGCCGCTACTTGCAGCAATTAGTCATGGAATCGATCGGCAAACAGGAAGATTTAGACGGCAACACAGTTCATCAAGGAATCGCAGTTTACGGCAACAAAGGCACCACCGACCAACACGCCTACGTCCAGCAACTTCGAGACGGCGTGCCGAATTTCTTCCTAACATTTATCGAAGTTTTGCAAGACAGGCAAGGCATTTCCCCAGAAGTAGAAACCGGCGTCACTTCAGGAGATTATTTGTCGGGTTTATTGCAGGGAACTCGACAAGCTTTGTACGAAAATCACCGAGATTCCATTACTGTCACAATTCCCCAAGTCAACCCTCGGACAGTAGGAGCATTAATCGCCCTCTACGAAAGAGCCGTAGGTTTTTACGGTTCCTTGGTGAATGTCAATGCCTATCACCAGCCAGGCGTCGAAGCAGGCAAAAAAGCAGCCGCTGCTGTATTGGACTTGCAGCAACGGGTACTGCAAGTGCTCAAAGACGCCCAAAAACCTCTGTCTGTAGCAGAACTAGCAAAAAAAGCAGGAAAACCAGAGCAAATCGAGACAATTTACAAAACTCTGCGGCATTTGGCCGCCAACGGGCGCGGCGTAGCTTTGGAGGGCAAATTAGGACAACCGGCTACTTTAACTGCAAGTTATCAAGAGAATTAAACAGTAGAATTAAACATTAAAAGTGAAATTAGTCACTTTTAATGTTTAACTTTTAATTCCCCCATGCCATTAACGATTCTGGTTGCTGACGACGATTTCGCGACTCGCTTGTCAATTACCGATTATCTAGAAATTACCGGATACTCTGTAATCGCTGCTGAGAACGGCAAAGAAGCTTTAGGCTTGGTAGATGAATTTCAGCCTCACTTGATTGTTACCGACATTACAATGCCCGAAATGGATGGCTACGAATTTGTGCGGCGAGTTCGGACTCGTCCCGCTTTCCGCTTGCTGCCGGTGATTTTTTTGACGGAACGCACGACCACACAGGAACGGATTCGCGGCTATCAGATGGGGTGCGACAATTATCTGGCTAAACCTTTTGAACTCCAAGAATTGGGGGCGGTTATTCGCTCTTTGCTCGATCGCTACGCTCTAATCGCTCAGGCCCCCTCTCGTTCCCCCGAACCCGAACCGATGCCAACAGAGGCACGCAGCAGAGCCAACGACAAGCCAGAAGCAGATTTTTTAACTCAAAAGTCAAACACAGGCGATTCCCTACGGGATAGCTCCGCTTCACGGGCATCTCCCAGCCAAAATGCTCCGAGTTTGACGCAGCGAGAGCGACAAGTGCTAGATTTGCTGACAGAAGGTCTTTCTAATATTCAAATAGGCTCCACACTCCACCTCAGCCCTCGAACGATCGAAAAGCACGTCAGCAGCTTGTTCCGAAAAACTGAAAGCAACAATCGAGCAGAACTCGTTCGCTTTGCTATGGAACACCATTTAGTCAGATAACCGCCAACGCTCTGGCAAAGAAAATTACCTGCACTTACTACGCTGAATAAATAACATCATGGTCAACAATTACTTAAAAAATCAGAAAATTCTATATGCTGTAGCATTAGCAGCTTCTATAATTTTCTGTATTGCCATGACCTCCATGGGAATCACCAAGTATTATAGCGTTTTACAGGGTGGAGACAACTATAACGATTTCCCTACCAGCGGTTTCAGCCTCATCCGAGTTCTAATTAACGGTTCATACTTGATAGCAACAGTTACATATATTATCTGGTTAATTCAAAAAAAACAGACAAGTTCTAGCTTTCTAGATATTTGCAAGTATGCAATTCCCTTTCTGGCACTGGCCCTCATAACTTATCCCCAAAGCAGTGACATTTATATGTACTTGCATTACGGAGCGATGAGCTTACATAAAATTAATCCTTACCTGAATAATTCCGATACCTTAATTTCTAACGTATCTCCCTTCCTCCACTGGGGGCAAACTTCTACCTACGGCCCCGTTTCTTTATTCTTTTTTGCCCTATCAGCACTTGCTATACCAATTAGCCCTTTACTAGCCGTTTATATTTTTAAAATAATCTGCGTGTTGGTACACACACTCAATGCCTACTTAATTTGGCGATTGCTCACAAATGCTGAATACCGTAACCTCATAACACTGGCCTATTTAGTCAATCCCATGCTATTGAACGAGCAAATAGCTAATGCTCACCTTGACGTTCTTATTGCCAATACATTGATAGTTTTAATAGGGTGTATTTATTACCAACGTTATGTTTTGGCAATTTTGGCCATTTGGGTAGGTTTTTTAGTAAAAACCTTACCTATAATTTGGCTACCTTTAGTTGTTGCTTTCCTCTGCAAGCAGCGTCGGTGGAAAGATTTAGCAGCATCATTCTTGCTTTCTTTATTAATTATCGCGGTGATAACTTATACATTTATGCCAACCGTTTCAGCTTGGAGAAGTCTTTTAAATCCAGGAACCGCCGGGGCGACGGCTCGATCGTTTCACCATGCAATCAATTTATTTATGAATTTTTTGCCCAATGTAAGTGTTGAAACTAGGAAAAGTATTCTATTATTAGTCAAATATTTTGCGTATTTAAGCTGGATTGTTTACTATACAGGAACGTTAATGAAATCATTATTCCGCAAAAAATATTCGGAAATTAATTTGGTATCAGATATTGGATGGACGACTCTCACTTTGTTTTTGTTGGCTACACCTTGGCTAATGCCTTGGTATCCATCTATTTTGCTGCCAATTGTGGCTTTGAGTATCGATTCTCCCCATTTTGTATTGACAAGTTTAACTTTTTCATTGTCACCCAGTCTCATTTTGGGAGCTGGATCGGGAACAACTGTGATCTCTCTAGTTACGAGTTTTGTTAGCGTTGTCCCCCCTACAGCATGGCTAATATTCGGGCGGAAAAAGGCACTTTTTTAATTTAAATTGATTGCTGACCGCCAACTGTTAATTTTTCTTGACTGACAACGTACTCCAACAAACCCTCGCAAGCATCGTGCAGCAAATCAATCACTCGATCGAATCCCTCCGGGCCACCGTAGTAAGGATCTGGCACTTCTTTAAGGTCGTATTTCTGGCAAAAATCGCACATCAGCCGCACTTTATCTTTATACTTTCCAGCCGCATCCAGGGCAAGAATATTGCGATAATTATCCCGATCCATCGCCAGAATCAAATCAAAATTTTCAAAATCTTTCCTGGTAAATTGGCGGGCTTCGCCTAACAATTCAATGTCTCGCTTCCTGGCCGCCAATGCCATCCGCCTGTCAGGGGGGCTGCCAATGTGATAGCTAGCAGTTCCGGCAGAATCGCAGCTAATACGATCGCTCAAACCAGCTTCTTTAATTAAGTGATTCATAATATTTTCTGCTGAGGGTGATCGGCAGATATTTCCGAGGCAGACAAATAATAATTTAGTCATTAGTCATTAGTCATTAGTTATTAGTTATTAGTCAGTCAACACTGCTAATTTGTAGGGTGCGTCGCTTTCAGAGTCAATCTGCAAGTTCTATCGAACATGGAGCAGCGACGCACCTTACTATAGGGGTTTTCCAGAAAGTTTAATCAGTCAACAGTCAACAGTCAACAGTTAACAGTCAACAGTCAACAATTGACTGATGACTAATGACTAACCGAAACCGGGGAGATTTAGTCCACCGGTGAGTTCTTCCATTTTCTCCCGCATCGTCATCGTAGACTTAGCGTAAGCATCCTGCATCGCCACCGTGACGAGTTCAGAAACCACATCAGCACCTTCACCGAGGGCATCCGGTGAGATTTCTACGCGGCGGGGTTCTTGGTTGCCACTGAGAAAAACCTTGACCAAGCCGCCGCCGGCTGTTCCCTCAATTTCCATTACATCCAACTCTTCTTGGAGCTTTTTAGCTCCTTCTTGAACCTGCTGAGCTTTTTTGAAAGCTTCAGTCAGTTCTTTCATTTTTCCCAGGCCGAAGCCAAATCCTTGTCCTGATTTTGTCATAACTACTTTTTGATGGTGTGTGGGTTGGCAGTCTGCCGTTTCCGTATTACTTCAATGATGCCTTAGAAGGGAAACTCTCCCAGTATTCTAACTTCTGGCTCCAACAACAGCGACCACCGCTGCTCGACTTGCTGTTGAACGTGGCGGATCACTTGAAAAATATCATTGGCCGTTGCCGACCCGCAGTTAAGAATAAAATTAGCATGGCGCTGAGCCACTTGTGCGCCGCCGATCTGATATCCCTTCAGTCCCGCTTGTTCGATGAACCAACCTGCCGTCTTGGGGCCGGGGTTACGGAAGACTGAGCCACAGCTCGGTAAGTGGTAAGGTTGAGTTGTCCGCCGCTGGCTGAAATGGTCATTAGTTTCTGCCATTACTTGCGATCGATCGAATCCCGGCTGTAACTGGAAAGTCGCTTCTGTTACTAGCCGATCGCCCCCTTGCAGCACCGAAGTCCGGTAGCGGTACTCCAACTCTTGGGGAGTCAGAATTTCCACCTTGCCGCCAGGGGATAGGACGCGGGCATTGACTAGAATATCAGCAGTACAGCCTCTGTGAGCGCCTGCATTCATCACCACAGCCCCGCCCACCGTACCCGGTATGCCGACTGCCCATTCTAGACCTTTCCAGCCCCGTTTAGCCGCCAACCAAGCGAGGCGGGGAATTGACTCTCCCGCCCCCGCTGTAACTTGACCTGTTTCTGGATTAAAATTCACCTGTTTCAGGTAGCGAGTGCCGACGACCAAACCGGACAAACCCCGATCGCTCACCAACAAATTAGAACCTGCACCCAGCAGAGTCACCGGCACCCCCTCATCGTGTGCCCAGGCAAAACTCGCTTGCAAAGCCTCCATACTGCGGGGAGCAACGTACCACTCGGCCGGGCCACCGACTCGGAAGGAAGTCAGGCCCGCCAGCGAAACTTGGGAATTAATCTTGCAATCAGTTCCCCGCAAAGAAATAGGAGAATACACTCGCCGATTGTCCTTAACAGAGGAGTCATTCGAGATAGTCACCATCTTGAAAATCCTTAAAAATACCTTCGCTCGAAGACGTGGTTGAAAATTCGTTTAGCTAACTTATGTGGCCGCTTTGAGCGAGCCGTCCGACAGAAGTTTCGGCACAACGTGCCACGCCATAATGTCGATCAACTCTACTCAGTTCGCGAGCTAATCGGGGCGATCGGCTTGTTGATAAAAAGCCATAACCTCTGGAATAATCTGATTCAGATTACCAGCGCCCAAAAACAGAGCCAAATCCCCCGGTTGCAGATTTTTGGTTAAAAACTTAGTGACTGACTCCAGGGAAGGCGCAAACTCAACCTCTCGGCCTTCTTTAGCAATCAAATCAGCAACCTGTTGCCCGCTAATCTCTCCTAAATTCGGTTCCCCAGCACTATAAATATCGCAAGCCACAACCAAATCAGCATCCCCAAAAGATTGAGCAAATTCTGGTAAAAATGTCAGAGTCCGGCTGTAACGGTGGGGTTGAAAAATTGCAACTACTCTTCGGGATTTGGGATTTTTTTCGCTACCTTCGATCCGCAAGCGAGCCGCCGCCAAGGTGACACGAATTTCGCTAGGATGGTGGGCGTAGTCGTCCACAAACAGGATGTCATTGTGAAAACCCCGCACCTCAAAACGGCGGCGAGCTCCTTCAAAGCCAGCAATCGCTTTGGCAATCGCCGAAAACTCTAACCCCAACAATCGGCCCACTGCTACCGCAGCTAGTGCATTGCTGAGATTGTGTGTGCCCAGCAACTTCAACTCCATTTCCCCCAGAAAAGCTCCTCGCTCCCAAATCCGGGCCGTGGTGCTTTCTGCTCCGTACTCCACGCCCGAAGCCGTGTAGTCAGCACCGCTGTCTGGCTGCAAGCTATAACTGACTTGAGGCTGAAGGCAGTCTTTGACGATTTGGTCGTCAATACAGCCCACCAAGATTTGACAGTTTTGGGCAAACACCTTAAATGTGTCTATTACCTGGTCAAGGGTATCGTAATGGTCTGGATGATCCAGTTCCACATTCGTCACTATGCCAATTTTGGCTACCAGCTTAACGAGAGAACCATCAGATTCATCAGCCTCGGCCACTAAGTAGGGGCCTTCCCCCAAACGGGCATTGCCTTCCCAAGCATTTACTTCGCCTCCTACTACGATGGTCGGGTCTAGACCTGCAGCCATCAGCATGAAGCCGATTAAGCTGCTAGTAGTAGTTTTGCCGTGAGTCCCGGCTACGGCTATGCTTTGGTAATCTTGAATTAATGCTGCCAACACATCCGATCGATGAAAAATCGGACAGCCCAAATCTAAAGCAGCTCGATATTCGGCATTAGCTGGGTGAATTGCCGTCGAACATACTACTTGAGGCAATCCCCCAATTGCTTGGGCGCTTGAACCGTTGCCGTTCAATTGGAGAGCTTTGGCTGTCGCGACAGAAGTTCCTACCGTACCCGCGACTATCGAGGATACTGCCCTTTCCTGTTGCCCGCAGTCGGGACTGCTACCGTTGAGGGCCGTTTGAAATAATTCAAAATTGCTGGCGTCTTGACTCCAAAAAATATGAGCTCCCATTCCTTGCAAGCGCTCGGTTATGTGACTCGATTTAATGTCGGAGCCGTACACAGGCAACTTGCGTTTAGCTAGAATGTAGGCAAGGGCTGACATCCCAATCCCACCAATGCCGATGAAATGAAATGGTCTACCGCTAAAATCAACAGAACTCGGCATCTTTGCTCCTCACACACCACACCACGCCAATAACACGCGATATCATATCAAGAATTGTTTTTTCAGGATACAGTTCGCTAGAGATTTTGTACAAAATTCTCTGCGCGTCCCTAGATTTGCGGGACTTGTAGAGATGTTTGTCTTGTATCCTATATGACTTAGTACCGAGTAGTTTTCCGGAACAGTCACAGCTCGAAAATTGCAGGTAACAGAAAACGGGGTCTGGGGTCGGGGTCAATAGACTAATTTTGGGTGATTGCATACTCCTGCATTCTTTCTATTTCGATCCGCCTGCTGTGCTGGGATACGGCAGCAAAAGCCCCACAACCTTTCTACCAAGATTGAGGGTAAAACCCATAAGGATTTACAAACACTACCACGAACAACAAAATTTCGCTCATTTTGTAGTCATTTATCTAGTTGTACGGTCATTTTTTCTTGAAAGTCAGAGATTGACACGATCGCAACTCAACTATAGATAATATGTATTCTCACTTAATTGTATATATACCAAGTTATGCAGTTAGTCGAATCAGTCGAAAAGCGATAGAGCTTACGGTTAAAAGTGTATAAACATAAAAGTGGCGCGATGTCTGTATTAATCCTGATTTTGGGGAAATATGGGGAAAATAGCGATTTTGGGGGGGACTTTTGATCCGGTTCACTGGGGTCACGTGTTGGTGGCCGAGACGGCGGCGAGTCAATTTAATCTCGATCGAGTCATTTGGGTACCGGATCGCTCTCCTCCTCACAAAGAGCGCCCGGATTTGGCAAGTTTTGAGCAGCGCCGGGAAATGCTCGCTCTGGCGATCGGCGATCGCCCCGACTTCCTAATTTCGCCGCCGTCGGCCAATCCCAGAGGCAGTTGTTTTGCGATCGACACCCTGCTGTATTTGCAAAAATTGTATCCAGACCATCATCGCTGGTACTGGATTATTGGTAGTGACGCACTCCTTACTCTCCCCAAATGGTACCGGTGCGGCGAAATTGCCGGGTTGTGCGACTGGTTGGTGGCCCCGCGTCCGACTCAGGGAGATCGAGAGACTGCAGAAAGCGGGGAGATTGGGGAACTGTCAGAGTGGGGAGATTGTCCGAGTGGAAAACCCATCGATTCCGGGGGAGACAGGATGCAGGTTCAGGCAAATGCTGTGGGCCGACGAGTTGCCGAACAAATGGCTCTTATGGACGTGGAAATTCGCTGGGAGGTGCTGTCCATGGCTGCGATCGAGATTTCGTCGAGCCACATCCGCCGCTGCTGCGCCGAAAGGATCAACCTCCGCTACTTAGTCCCGGAAGTTGTACAAACTTATATTGCTGCCCATCAGCTTTACCAGTAACCAGCTGCAGAAAGCCTAATGCCTTCTGCCTTGCAATTTCAGCCTTCTAGAAAAGTTCAAGCTTTTTTGATCGACACAAAAAGTTAGAAAGGATCGACCTTTGCGATATGATCTTGTCTCATAAGTCAATTCTTAAATTTTTCCAAAATTTAAGCCTGAGCTAAGGGCTGCCATCGTTAGGAGGTACTAAAGTGATTCGAGTCGCGATCAATGGTTTTGGACGTATCGGGCGCAGTTTTGCGCGCTGCTGGCTGGGCAGAGAAAACAGCCAGCTAGAGTTGGTAGCTATTAATGACACTTCCGATCCCAGAAGTAATGCTCACTTGCTGAGATACGATTCCATGATGGGAACGTTGAAGAATGTGGACATCAGTGCGGATGAAAATTCCATTACTCTCAACGGCAAGACAGTTAAATGCGTGAGCGATCGCAACCCGCTAAACTTGCCTTGGAAAGATTGGGGTATTGATCTGATTATTGAATCGACCGGTGTCTTCGTTGACCAAGCTGGTGCATCGAAGCATATCACTGCCGGCGCTAAAAAAGTGCTAATTACCGCTCCCGGCAAGGGTTCAGAAGTTGGCACTTATGTGATGGGAGTCAACCACCACAACTACAAGCATAGTGACTACACAGTCATCAGCAATGCTAGCTGTACTACCAACTGTCTGGCTCCTGTACTGAAAGTGCTGCACGAAAATTTTGGCATCGTCAAAGGCATGATGACCACTACCCACAGCTATACTGGCGACCAGCGCTTGCTGGATGCCAGCCACCGCGACTTGCGGCGGGCCCGGGCGGCAGCAATGAATATTGTGCCGACTTCTACCGGAGCAGCCCAAGCTGTGGCTCTGGTGATTCCAGAATTGAAGGGCAAGTTAAATGGTATTGCCATGCGCGTGCCGACTCCCAATGTGTCCGTAGTCGATTTTGTGGCTCAGGTAGAGAAAAAGACTTTTACCGAGCAAGTAAATCAAGTGTTCCAAGAAGCTGCCTCTGGCTCCATGAAAGGGATTTTGGAGTACAACGATTTGCCTTTAGTTTCATGCGACTATCGCGGAAGTGATGCTTCTTCGATTCTGGATTCCAGCTTGACGCTGGTGATGGATGGCGACATGGTAAAGGTTTTGGCTTGGTACGACAATGAGTGGGGCTACAGTCAGCGGGTGGTTGACTTGGCTGAATTGGTCGCCGAACGTTGGGAAGCTTAATCCCAAGTCAGAAGGCATTAGTCATTCGGCAGAAGGTAAAAAATGCTGACATTTTGTACTTTTGAGTCGATTTCTAGCTGACTGGTTATTTCTGTTTTCGAGCGGTAGAGACTTTTTGCAGTCGATAGTTTGCGAGTAGAAGATGAAATATAGTAGGGACACGGCAGTGCCGTCCCTACTATATGCTTATGCTGCTACTCCCAGCTATCGATCGCACTTTTTGCAATCATACTTCGATCGTGCTTTCGGGCCTGGATGATAAATTTGTTGTGTGTTCGTAGTAAGCGCTTAAACTGGCTCGGGTAAGGTATCGGAAAATCCAAAATATTAAAAATAATAAAAATTCCGACTTCTAAAAGTTAAACAACTGGAAAAAGAGCAACAGCTACGGTGTAGTTTTTGAAGCAAAATGTGGTATGAGAAAAGCGCTAATTTGTGGTATATCAGGTCAAGACGGAACTTATTTAGCTAAACTTTTGCTCGATCGAGGTTATGAAGTTTGCGGCACCTCCAGGGACGCCCAAATATCTAGTTTCGGAAACCTGGCCCGTTTGGGCATTCGAGACAGAGTAAAACTAGAATCCATGTCTCTCAACGATTTCCGCAGCGTCTTGCAAGTGCTTGCCAAAATAGAGCCAGATGAGGTGTACAATCTAGCCGGTCAAAGTTCCGTCGGTCTGTCTTTTGAACAACCCGTAGAAACCCTCGAAAGCATTGCCACAGGCACATTAAATCTGTTAGAAGCAATTCGGTTTACAGGCGGAAAAATTAAACTTTACAACGCCAGTTCTAGCGAATGTTTTGGGGATACCCGAGGCAATCCAGCCGATGAGAATACGCCTTTTCGCCCCAGAAGTCCTTACGCCGTGGCGAAAGCAACGGCATTTTGGGAAGTAGCAAATTATCGGGAAGCGTACAATTTGTTTGCGTGTTCTGGTATCCTGTTCAATCACGAGTCGCCGCTGCGGCCGGAGAGGTTTGTTACCCAAAAAATAGTATCTGTGGTGTGCCGAATTGCTGCGGGTAGTGCCGAAAAACTGCATTTGGGTAATATTTCCGTCCAGCGGGACTGGGGTTGGGCGCCGGAATATGTGGAGGCGATGTATTTGATGTTGCAGCAGGATGAACCGGATGATTATGTAATTGCCACGGGTGTAAGTTATCCTTTGGAGGAGTTTGTGCAGACAGCGTTTGTTGCTGCAGGTTTGGATTGGCAGGAACATTTAGTAACCGATGCGAGTCTCTACAGACCAACGGAGATTGCAGTTGGGAGGGGAAATCCGGCTAAAGCAAAAGAAAAATTGGGATGGGAGGCGAAGTATAAGATGCCTGATGTGGTGCGGATGATGGTGGAAGCGAGGCAGATTGGAGGGGAAATTATCAGGTGAAAATATGGAGGCAGAATATACGACAGCTAAGGAGTGGTATAAGGCCAATCGCCGTGAGTTGAAAAAATATCGGGGTCAGTGGATAGCTTATACTAACTAAGGTGTGATTAGTTGCGATCGCTATTATCTAAAGATGAAGGACGGGATTACGGCTGATATACCTAAATTGGGTTATTTGCTCGATTGTATATTTGAAAGTGAATTTGTGGAACCAGTTAGGTTTTATCTTGTCAGAAAGAGGTCTTTGAAATCTCACGGGCAGCCAGGATATGTTAATGTCTAAACACTGCCAAAAAAAAGGCTGGTTCAGAGAGACTGTAGGTATGTGTTTAAAAAAAATGTATAGGAGTAATTAAGATGGGTTTGGGAGATTGCAAACAGCTAATGTTGGTGCTGAAAAATGAATATAATTTGCCAACATTTGTAGAGACTGGGACTTTTCAAGGCAGTACATCTGTGTGGGCGGCAGAGCATTTTCAAAAGGTATTCACAATAGAATTTGCTAAGCACATATATGAATCTACATCCAGTGCTTACAGCCATGTAAAAAATATAGAATTTTTGTGGGGTCATACAAAAGAACAACTTAAATTAGTCGTTCCTCAACTCAATGACCCTGCTCTGTTTTGGTTAGATGCTCATTGGATGGGCGGCGGTACAGCGGGAGAAGATGATGAGTGTCCGCTGCTTGAAGAATTGGAAATAATCAATAATTCTGAATGCGAACATTTCATCCTGATTGACGATGCTCGATTGTTTTTGTCTCCCCCACCCAGTCCTCACCGTATAGAACAGTGGCCGAGCCTTAATGAAATAATTGCTACACTATCGGCGAAAACAAGCAGATATACGGTTATTTTTGAAGATGCCATAGTTTCTGTGCCTGAACGAGCGAAATCAGTTTTAGCTCAGTTTTGTCAAGATGCTAATACTAAGGCATGGGAAGAGTTTTCGCGAACAGGTGAACTGCGGGTAGCTACTGCTTTGCCCAAGCCCCCAGAAGAAAAGAAAGAAACAGAAAAAATAATAAATACCACCTTTCAAAGTAGTGGTGAAAGCCAAGTGGTCGCGAGATTTATTAAGGAAAAAAATGTAGTTTTTGATGTAGGTGCTAATGCTGGGGATTGGACAGCGGAAGTGGTGAGCCAAGGAAATGATGTAGAAATTCACCTGTTTGAACCAATTCCTCATGTCTACAAAAAGCTGATTCAGAACCTAGATAAAAAAGTAATTTCAAACAATCTAGCTGTAGGGCAGAAGGAAGAAGTTAAGACATTTTATTATTACGAAGCAAATCCACTCTTGAGTACATTTTACCGCCGATTCGATGTTGAAAAAGAAGGGTGGCTGAATCCGCCTAAAGAAATACCAGTTTTGACGACAACTATCGACAATTACTGTCAGCGCCACGGGATTAAAAGAATTAATTTTATCAAAATAGATGTTGAGGGGGGCGAATTAGATGTTCTCTATGGAGCTAAATATTTTCTAGAAACAGGTAGAGTAGATTATCTGCAATTTGAATATGGTGGAACTTATCTCGATTCAAAAACAACGTTAAAAGAAGCATTTGAGTATTTGGAAAAATTCCGCTATTCAATTTTTAAGATTTGGCCGGATAGGTTAGAATACAAACCCACCTTTTTGCCAGAGGATGAAAACTTTGAATTCAGCAATTTCTTGGCTGTTAATGAGCGATTCCGCTCCAATGTTTTGGGTGAAGTAACCGACGGAAAGCTTAACATACAGGAACTTGGTCGGCAGTATGCCATCGCGCCACGTGGCGTGATTCATGTTGGGGCTCATGAAGGCATAGAAATCACGGCATATCAACAAATGGGCGCGCAAAAAGTGCTGTTCGTAGAAGCCAACCCAACGGTATTTGAACGCCTGCAAACAAATCTAACCGGGATGCCCGATGTCCGATCGGTCAACTGTGCGATCGGCGATCGCAATGGTACTGTGGATTTGCACGTTACTTCCTTCGATCAAAGCAGTTCTATTCTGCCTTTGAAGCACCATCAAGAGATTTATCCCCATATCACGGAAACTCATCAAATAACAGTACAGTCCAAAACACTCGATACTCTACTGCAAGAACAGGAACTCAATCCTTCAGACTTTAATATATTAAATATAGATATCCAAGGTGCAGAACTCTTGGCTTTGCAAGGAGCAACCAATTGGTTGAAATCTGTTGAGTTAATCAACACAGAAGTTAATTACGAAGAACTGTATGAAGGCTGCGCGTTAATTGACCAGTTAGACGAATTTCTCGAAGGACACGGTTTTCAGCGGGTAGCCACCACAACCCCAATTCACCCATCTTGGGGAGATGCAATCTATGTGAAAAAACCAGCGATTACCTCATCCGTACTGGGCATGGAGAATATGGCTGGGTTGGGAAATCAAATATTTCTGTATGCGTTTTTGAGAACTTACGCAAGGGAACACAATCTCAGGGTAGTAACACCAGCTTGGATCGGTCAGTATCTATTCGGTCACCATGATGCGCCTATTTCTCAGCCTTTACCTCTAGTTGGAGAACAAGCGCAGCCTTACAAACTTTCCGAGTCGGCAATTCTCAATGCACCGGAACCGTTGAAAAATGTAGACTTCCAGGGCTATTTTCAGTTTCACACTCAATATCACGCCCAACATAAAGAATATTTTCAGTCTTTATTCAAACCTGTGCCAGAAGTCGCAGCAAAGGTGATAGAAGCTCTAGATCTTTTGCGTTCCAAAGGTAAAACAGTTGTTGGATTACATTTGCGGCGCGGTGATTACAAAAGCGTTCATACTGTTGTGCCGTATCTGACCGTTGCTCCGAGTGGATGGTACAAGGAATGGCTGGACGGTTTGTGGGAAACTCTAGATGAACCGGTCTTGTTTATTGCTAGCGATGAAATCGAAACGGTTGTCGGGGATTTTGCGGATTACAACCCCATAACAGTCAAAGATTTGGGTGTAGAAATGCCAGAAGCACCTTTCTATCCTGATTTTTACATTTTGAGCCAATGCGATGTTTTGGCAATTTCCAATAGCACATTCTCGTTTACAGCAGCGATGCTGAACGAACGGTGCAAATTTTTCTTCCGGCCTAACTTGCGAAAGCAAAAAATGATTGCATTCGATCCTTGGAATAGCGAGCCACTGCTGCGCGATAATCCTAATCAGGCGATCGCCCCAGAGTTTCAACACCAAGTGAAAAGTGTGAAAACGATAGATTCCGTATCAATATCTTCAGAAGATACTGAGTTGCTGTGGGGATTTAGTATAGACGCGCCCGCGAAAGGTTCCCAACATACTGGTAAGATTTTGATTGGCGGGTGGGTGTTAGGTAAAAAATCTTTAGCTAAGAGTGTTGAATTACTGGTTGACGATCGAGTTATCAGCAGCCTTCCTGTGTGGAAATATCGCCCAGATGTGAAAAATGCCTTTCCTGGAATCCCTAGATCGGAATACAGCGGTTATTCAACCGTATTAGAATTAACAGAAAATCTCACGGAATCAAAAATACATATTGAAGTCATCTTGGAAGATAACACCCGCGTTCAGATGGGATGGCTGCAATTGCAACCAACTGAAAACGAATTTCAATCAACTGTAACTGTTCAACAAAATAAAAGAGGAAAGTGTCACCTCAGCGTTTGTGCAATTATGAAAGATGAAGCTCCCTACCTAATAGAGTGGTTAGAGTTTCATAAAATAGTAGGGGTTGAAAGATTTTATTTATACAACAATAATAGCAGTGATGGCACGATTGATATTATTGAAGAGTATGTTCGTTCTGGGCAAGTAATTTTGCACGATTGGCCATTTGTTCCCGGACAAATATTGGCATACGAGCATTGTCTGGAAAATTACAGACAAGAATCAGAATGGATGGCTTTTATAGATGTGGATGAGTTTTTATTTCCTACAGAAAAGGAGGATTTAAAAGAAGTCTTGGCAGAATTTAATGGGGTGGCTGGAGTAGCAGTCAATATGCTATATTTTGGCTCTTCAGGGCATCAAACTAAACCCGAAGGACTACAGATACAAAATTATACTAGGCGCTCGGAAGATGACTATGAGCCAAATAGGTATGTAAAAAGTATCGTACAACCGGACAAAATCCTGCGCCCTCAGTGTCCTCATTTTTTCCTGCCAGCAAATCAAGAACATTCTATAGTTACAGAAAACAAAGAATTTTTAGGTGGTTCAATAACAGAAAGAGTTTCAACCAAAAAGTTGCGGCTCAATCATTACTATACTCGCTCTCGACAAGAAATGAAAGAAAAGGTGATGCGAGGCGATGCTGTTTTCTTTATCAAAGATTTGGAAGTTGTAGAATCCAGAGATCGAAATGAAGTGGAAGATTTGACTGTCCAGCGTTTAATTCCTCAAGTGAAGCAAGCTGTTAATTCAGCAATATCTCAATCTAAAATAATGCAACTTGTGATAGAAAAAGACTGCTGGCAATCTAAGGTGAATCGGATGCAAGTAGAACTAGAGAAATATCAATTTCAATCGCGCGCTCGCATTCAAAGACTAGATGATAAAGCTTCCTTGAAAAAGAATCAAATAAAATGGTTTTTTGCTGTTAATAGTGATAGCCCGGCATTTGAAGCTTATGCTCAAATGATTAAAGTTGCCGTTTATACAGCCATCAAAAGAACATCTTTACAACCGTTTTGTATTTATGATGGTCAAGAAAACGAACTAACTGATTGGTTAAGGAGAAATCATGTGGAAATCATACATCATAGAAGTCGCCACTATGATAAGCTCAATACCCCACGACACGAACCTGGCAGGAGTGTAGCAGCAGGAGCTTTACTGAGAATAGACATTCCGCAAATTTTAGAAATTTATGACATAGATGATGAATACATTTTCTACACAGATTGCGATGTGATGTTTGTTGACGATGTGTGCGAATATTTGGAGGAATTTGATTGTAATTTTTTAGCAGCAGCACCTGAATTTTCGCCAGATGATTGGAGTTATATGAATAGTGGGGTTTTGTACATGAATGTCAAAAACCTCAAAAAAATAGACAAAGAATTCAATGAATATATTGATAGGAATTTTGACGAACTTATCCAGTTAGCTTTCGACCAAGGTGCTTATAACAGGTTTTTTGCAGATAAGTGGGAGAGGCTAGATGTTACGCTGAATTGGAAGTCTTATTGGTCTATAAATCCAGCCTCGAAGATTTTGCACTTTCACGGCCCTAAACCGACTCAAATAGAAGATATTAAAAGCCAAAACGTACCTGCCATTATTTTAGAGCTTGCCAATGATAATTATTGGCATAATGTTCAACTCTGGCAAGAAAGTTACAGAGAGTTACAGCTTGAAGATGCTGGAACAGATGCCTTATCCAAAGAAGTCAGACAACTGGATTCTCAGCCAGACGAAACCCAGGAAGAATTGAAGCGATCGCAATCTCAGACAAAACTGCACAAAAATGCAGGGGGATTTGAGCAATTTACAACTAAACTACAAGAAGTTCAAGAAGAACTGCAACCAATTAAAGAAGAGCTTGAACTCCGGCAGGTTCAATACCAAAAAACTCAGGAAGAACTCGCACAAACTAAGTCTCAGCTCATCGAAGCTCAGACTCAACTGCAACAAATGGAGGGTGTTGCTGCTCCGTTAAATCAACTGGCAGAGTTGTATTTAGTTCAAGGAAAGTTAGAAGATGCGATCGCAGTATGCGAGCAAGCATTAAAGATTAGCCCCAAATTTGCTCCGGCGTACAAGACTTTGGGGAATGTCTTGCAAGCTCAGGGTAAACTGGATGAGGCAAAGAGTTGGTACCTTCGCGCTTTGGAAGTTCAACCTGATTTTGCTCAAGCTTTAGCAAACCTGGGGACTATTCACGCACAGCAGCAACAGTGGCAAGAAGCGATCGCATCTTACCAAAAGGCGATCGCGATTCAACCGAATTTTGCTGGTGTTTACCGTAACTTGGCTAAGGTTTTTTCGCAAATTGGCAAGCCAGGTGAAGCTGTCGAGTGTTCTTATGCAGCCGTGATTTTGGAACCTCAAACAACGGCAGAGGAATACTTTAACCTTGGCAATACTCTGTTAGAGCAAGGGAAGCAGGATCGGGCGATCGTGTGTTATCGCAGGGCTGTTTATTTAAACGCAAGTTTTTCTGAGGCTCATGATAAGTTAAAGGAAATTATGACTGTGGTTGGCGAATAGGATGCAGCGATCGCGCTTATTATCAACAAGCGATCAAACTACAGCCAAGTCTCTCTTATACCTTCAATTAACCATCAGCCACCTAATGCTGCGCCGGCTCTTGCAACTTAATCAATTGACTTAGTGTATGCTTTCAGCTTTAGCGAAGCTGAAAGCATAGGGAACATAACACTTAAGTATTTGGTTTTGGGTAATGGCTGCCTGGTATCAAAACATCTTCCAGTGTTACATCCCATCGGAACTTGTCAGAATT
Organism: Microcoleus sp. Pol8_D6; assembly: GCF_036700965.1. Classification (NCBI taxonomy): domain Bacteria; kingdom Bacillati; phylum Cyanobacteriota; class Cyanophyceae; order Oscillatoriales; family Microcoleaceae; genus Microcoleus; species Microcoleus sp. Pol8_D6. The sequence continues at coordinate 115,946 of NZ_JAUBPW010000003.1, forward strand.
AATCTCTGCTACTTTTTTAGCAAGGATGACTACTCCTCCAAATACAGGAGTAAGCGGAAATCTTTCTTGGCTAGGCCTCAGATAATCAAAGTGCAAGCGCATCGGTTCGTGAAAAGCAGCTTTGATCACTTCAAATCCTAACGCTGGCGTAAATAAAGCCTTAAGACCTTCGTCCGTGAAACGCCAAAAGTCCCAAGGTATCTCATGGGAAGGCCAGGAAAAATGAGTGTGATGAAAGGTAAATCCTCCTATTTCTAGTACCTTATTAATTTCCATTGCGGCTACCCAAGGCATTGCTAAATGTTCCAACACGGACATAGAAAAAACAGCATCAAACCGCCTATCGGGAAAGTATTGAGACAATTTATGAGCGTCCCCCACCACATCTGTATTTGCATCTGGATAATAGTCAAAGCCGGTGTAAGAAGCTGCGCCACTCAATAATTGCCTGTGGCTGACAGTTCCGGGGGAGACGATTCGCGAGCCAATTTCTAAAACTTTGAGATGTTTATCATTGACTAACTGCATAAACTCGCCGTGAATTCCACCACCTTCGGGGAAGATATTTCTGTCCGGTTCAGGTGGTCTCGATCCGGCGAAAGCTATGGTCTTACTTGATGTTCCTCCTGGAACTTTCACAAAAAATGTGGCATTGTGCTGAGCAGTGCGGTTTAGATGAACCACAAAGCCACATTTTTCGTTGTAGTATTGCGGTAGCGCTATCGCTATGTCAGGGCGCGGATGCCAAGAAGTAATTGGCACGCAAGTATTGCCCACACAGATTTCAACTTGCTCTAAACTTCCCTTTTTGCTGACAATCCAGCCCCGAATCCCAATAGCATAGTCATCCGACCAAGACTCATCTACGCACAAAATTAAGTTCTCATCTTGTTCTACCATGTTGGTCATGTCGCTTCTCCTTAAGCTATTTCCAAATTTTTATTTCCGAGCTACTTGTCGGATTTGATGTTAATTTGCTATCTGTGGTGCAGTTGAGGCTGTTAGCTCTCTAGACTTACCTCCTTGTAGAAGTTGATTGCCTTTGTCGAATTTGGTCACAGCTTTTTTTGGGTTGATTTTGGCTTGTTTACTTTTTGGATAGATAATTTTGTTCCAAGCTGAATGGCTTAGGGCTTGGCGGGCGATCGCCCATCTATAATACCTGGTTTTGCGGGAACATCCTCAGAGAGCTGAAGTCTGATATCCTTGGGAAGGCAACGGCTTGAGTTCATTGGGATCTCATTGGGGCGCTCGGGCAAAACTTACCCTATGTAGTAGAATGGGATACAAAAGCCCGATCGCGACCAAAGTAAATTATGTTTGAGAAAATTTTGTAGCGACAGATATCATTAACCCAACTATAAATGATTTTCTAAAATACAAGAAAGTGATTTAATTATGACACCCGAGTATCCTACAGCCAATGATTGGTATAAAGCTCATCGACCGGAGTTAAAAAAATATCGGGGTGAGTGGATAGCTTATACTAACAAAGGGGTGATTAGTCACGATCGCGATGCTCGAAAGATGAAGGATGCGACCGAGCCGAGTTGAGCAGGTTTAGATGATGTAATTAAAGGGATATTTGAAAGCGAGTTTGTCGCTCCAGTCAGATTTTCTCCAGTCAGAATGAGAATATGAAAATCTTACAATTGACAACCTAAATACCAGTTGTTATTGAAATTTTAGCATACCGTAGCAGTGAAAATTCTGGTTGATTCAGGTGCAGAACTTAGTTTGATTGGCTCTCCTGGATTTGTGGTAGAAGCGGTAGTGTGAGCGTCTCCCTCACGCAGGCTTTCCTGTCCCTACCACGGGAAGTTTTATTTTTATTAGCAAGCACCTAAAACTCACGAGAACCCTTCACTCACGGCTACAGGTTCATTATCCAATTGCTTTGGAGCAATGTTTATGCGGTGTATAGTCAATGTTTTATCAGAGGCAATTGCGTCATTTTTTTCACCATCACTTGGCGCATTAACTGTTGCCATTCCAGGGAATTAGTTAAACTTTCGGAGTCTAGTTCCAACCCTTGGGCTACGGAAAATTTAGAAAAACTCTCTAACCAATTCATAATTGTTTCGCTTGCTGAGGTTTTAGTTAATTTTAAAGCGTTTTGAAGGTGCTGCTTCATCACAGGCAGTTGACCATTGCAGTAAGCATTCCAGGCATCCCAAACTAACAGATTGTAATCCACTTTGCTTTGTTTTTCTGGAGATTCAGCTACGATTTGTTCTAGCTGGTGCCGTTGTTGGATTTGGTCAATATAGGTTTTAGCTTGGGCTAATTCCTGTTGTATTTCGTGGAGTTGAGATTGCGATTGTTTGAATTCTGTTTGCCATTGATGAATTTGTGCTTCTTTTTGTTTGATATCTCCTTCTAGCTCTATTTTTAGTTGTATAAATTTGTTATTTACCAGTTTAAAATTCTCTTGCTCTTGTTTAAGTTTAGTTGCGGTTTGCTCTAACTCTTCTAAAGTTTGATGCTGTTGAATGTTGATTCGTTCTTCTCGTTTTTTTGCTTGCTGTAACTGATCCATCAACTGACTTAAGGCTACCTCGGCTTGATAAAGTTGAGATTGCGATTCCTCCCAAGCTTGGCGGTGCAGTTCATAGTATTCTAATTCTTCTTGAGTTTGATGTAGTTGAATATGTAAACGCTCTTCACTTTTTTCGGTTTTCTGTAACCGATTCATCAATTGACTTAAGGCTACCTCGGCTTCATAAAGTTTGGATTGCGATTCCTCCCAAACTTGGCGGTGCAGTTCATAGTATTCTAATTCTTCTTGAGTTTGATGTAACTGCGATTGATAACGCATAACATCAAATTGAGCTTGACCAAGTTGATTTTTTGTGTGTTCTAATTCCTGGCGCGTGTGATTAAGTTGAGCATGGGATTGTTGTAAAACGTACTCGGTTTGTTGTAACTGAGTTTGAGATTTCTCTAAAACGCTTTCTGTTTCATGTAACTGAAATTTAGATTGTTCGAGGAGATTTTCTGCTGTTTTCAGTTGAGCTTTTGTCTGTTCTAATTCTGTTTGACGAGACTGAGATTCTTGCAATTCCGGTTCTTGTGCGTGCAATTTAGTTTTCAAGGATTTATTATCCTGTTCTAATCGGCGCAAATTCGCCCAATCTTGAAAAGCCCAAGTTCGATAGAGAGACGGTTTTAATAATTCTTGCCAAGAAAAATCCGGCGTTTGTTCAGGATGCCATGCTCTGCCTTCTAGTTCCTGATAAAGTTCAATAGCTTCCGGAAAGTAATAATCAATTACAGTGGGTTGCTGACTGTTGGATGAAACCTCTGTTTTCAACATTGATGGATCGTAAGCTGTAGGAGAAGGATGACTTAAATCAACGTTGAACTTTTGATTAATCGTATCAATATAGGCGGCTTGGTATTGAACAATCGTTTTAACATTTGCAAGCAGACAACGATTTTGTTCCTGGTTATAAAAATTAAGAATTGTTTGGTTGTAATGCTGCCAATATTTAATGGCTAATTCTGGTTGACTTTGAAAAAGTTCATCTTTCCGCCGATATAGAGAGTCCGCCACTTCCCAGGGAGAGCGATAAATTAATAAAAACCTGGCTTCTGGTAACAGTTTTGCCCAAAAGTCTAAAAAGAGAGTGGTTCGAGGTTCTTTCCATCCCCAAACAGAACTTAAAGCATTATTTTCTATAATTTGTTTAGCTCGATCCACTAATTGGTCTTCTATCTCTAAGTTTTCTTGTAGTGTCCAACCATCGATATTCAGACCTAATGAACTCAAGGCATCTAAATGAAATTGAAAAAAATCTATGTTTTCAAAATGTCCTTTGGCATTAAAATTGGTTGCTTCCATTAAGCGACGACCAATGTGAATACCGGCACTCTGCAAAATAGATGCGGTTAAGGATGTTCCTGAACGGTGCATTCCGGTGATAATGAAAACGGTTTGTTCTGTGTTGGATTTTTGCATTATTTTAGAATGGTTTTCTTCAGGTAAACGTTTATGGACTTCTATTTTTAGATGACAGTAACTCAAAACTCTAAATAATTTAGGTAAGACAATATTACCAAAATTTCCGAATATTCTCTAGAATTTCTAAAAAAGCCTGACGCTCTTTGAGAAGACTATGCTCATTGGCAGTTTGTTTCGCTTGGGTTAAAATTTCCCTAATTTTACTTCGAGGATATTGTAATGCTTGTTGGATTGCATTCAATAAACTTTCTACCCGATACTCTGGACTGATACAATTATACCAGGAAAGGCAAAAAGAGCGATTGCCAATACAGTCTGGACAGATCACCAGTGTTCCTAGCGCCATCCCTTCTAAAGCCGGAAGATAAAACCCCTCTCCTTCTTGTTGATTAGGAAGAAATACCGTCATCTTTGCACTATTTAGCTTTTGTAAATATTCTGCTCTGGAAAGTTGGGCTGTGAGAAATTCCACTTTGTTTTCGGTTTTTTCTAATTCTTTTTTTAACTGTTGTCCTAAAATAGGTTCTTTTAACGCGCAAATTAAAATATTACAATCTTTTTGTTCCCAAGCTAAAGGTTGGGGTAGTTCACTCTGATCCAATCCACAAGGAATAACGAATAGTTCTCCGTTGACTTGATGAGTTTCTTCTAAATAAGTTTTGATTTCAGGACTGACACAAATCCGAAGGGCTTTATACTTGAGAAAGGAATAACGAGGATTATCAGGATAGGCCTGTCTGACGTGCTGAATTAAATTAATAATCGGAATCTGTGAATTATTTTTATAGTGTTCATCAAGGAAATGCCAATCTAATCCTTCCATGAAAATTAGAGCGGGATTTACTAGGGGGTCAGATAAGAGGAAAGTTTTATCGGAATTTAACCAACGATGGTTTTGCTCCCAACTGCTTTGAGGTGTGAAATAAATAAAGGGAGCATAACTATGGGAAAATTTGACATGATTAAAATAGTCCCAAACCTTTAAGTGCCCACCTGTGAAAGCTCCATAATCTCGGTAAAATAACATCGACTGACGAGAGGGCCCCGCTAAGCGGGATGAGGGTGGTAGAGTTGTTAGCGATTCCCAAGATGCCATATCGCTTTGAATTTGCTGTAGCCACGACTGCGATCGCTCTAGTTTGTTTTTAATTTCTGGCAATTCCGAAGGCAAGGGCATATATATAAAGTTATTAAGAACGGGTTGAGAAGGGCAAAAACGGGACGGAAACAATCAGGTAGTGACTGGCATATCCATCTCTACAGGTTGAGTGACTGTTGGCAACTTCCCTGAAGTGTCCATAACCAACATAATATTATTGTGTCTGCTGGCATCCTTCTTGCTGGTAAGATTTAACTGCTGTTCAAGGCCAATGGAATCAGATAACTGCTCAAAAAAGTTGTGATAACTTGTTGACACTCAAGGCTACCCGACATGATATAATTTAATCCTGGAAATAATCGAGAGTTGTGATATGAGTATTAGCCATTTTGAGACAGCAAATCAACACTTACGGACAAGTCATTTGGAAAAGGCAATTCTCAGCTATCAGCAGGGGATACAAGAAAACCCATCATCCCCTTGGCTTTATTATAACTTGGGGGAAGCTCTCAGTCAACAGGGAAGTTTTGAGGACGCGATCTCAGCTTATCAGAAAGCTGTTGAACTCAACGCCAATTCCCCTTGGTTCTATGACCGCTTAGGTACTGTGGAACTGCAAGCCGGACATTTGAGCCAAGCGATCAGTTGCTTTAAACAAGCCATTGCCTTAGAGCAGAACTTTTATGAGTTTTACACGAATTTGGGGATTGCTCTCACCCAGCAAGGCAATATTGTAGAAGCCATTTCTTCGTTTCACAAGGCATTAGAGCTTAAACCCAAGGATGCCGAAACCTATTATAATTTAGGACTGGCTCACGCGCAACAGAACCAAGGTCAAGAGGCGATCGCGGCTTACCATCAAGCCTTAGAGATTAATCCTTATTGGTCAGAATGTTATTTATCCTTAGCCAAAGTTCAAGAACAGTGCGGTCAAACTGATGAAGCACTCAAACATTATCGTCGTGCTTGTCAACTCAATCCTAATTTAATAGAAGCTTACGAAAAAGCACGAAAATTATTAGAAGACCAGGAACAATGGGAGGAAATCATTAGTCTCTCGCGTCGGAGTTGTCAGGTGAATCCTAACTCTGCAACTGCTTACTATAATTTGGGAACGGCATTAATGCACCAGCAGGAATGGAAAGAATCTGTAACAGCATTAGGTCGAGCTTGTGAACTTAATCCTAATTTAGCAGAGGCTTATGACCCGTTAGGAAAAGCTTTAGCTGCACAAAATGAATGGGAAGAAGCGGTTAGGGTTTATCGTCGAGCCGTTGAACTGCATCCTAATTCTAGTCAGCATCAATGGGGTTTAGCTCAAGCACTGGTGCAAACTCGTAACTTGGAAGAAGCGATTACTGCCTATCATCAAGCCTGTGCTTTGAGCCCAAGTTCGGCTGAGTTATATGATGAATTGGGCCAGGCGTTAGCACAATTTTATCAATGGGAAGAAGCGATCGCTGCCTATCGCCAAGCCTTAGAATTAAATCCAGCCAATCCGCGTTCCATTGAAAATCGCTTAGAACAAATTTTAGGCAAACAACGCCAATTTGAAGAGGCCATAGCCTCCTACCGTCGCAGTCAAGATTTTAATCCTGATTCCTTTGAGTCCTATCAAAACTTAGGACAAACCCTGCGACAACAAGGCGCAATTGAAAATGCTATTGTTGCTTTACGTCGAGCTTATATTCTCAACCCAGGTTCGGCCGTTGCTTATCACGTTTTAGGTCATACTTTTGCTATGCTTCAAAAGTGGGATGAAGCGATTAGTTGTTATCGCCGCGCTTGTGAGATTTATCCAGATTCTCCCGATATTAATTTACATTGGGGAGAAGCATTAGAACAGAAAGGAAATTATCAAGAGGCAATAGCTTATTTCCAAAAAGCAATTAACCTCAAACCGGAGTTGGATTTGGCTTATGAAGGGATGAGTCGGGTGATTTCAAAAAAAAAAGGGAGTTAATTTAGAGCCTCTCTCTCGCTATCAAGAGGTATTGAAAAAGAATCCTAATGCTCCTGAGATTTATCAGGATCTGGGACAATAATTGCATCGTCAAGGCGGTTTAAAAGAAGCCATTGATTGTTACCGCAAAGGGATGGAATTGCCAAGCGAACCGATTCATTTATGGTTCTATCGGAATTTAGGAGAAGCGTTGTTAGAACTTGAGCAAGCTATTTGAGATTAGCAGACCCCAACCTAGACTTTGATATCGAATCTAAATCATTGGTGTCGATTGATAAACTCCTTTTTAGATAAGAATGATAACGGTCTAGGAATTTTGCTTTCTGCTGTTCATTGCCGATATCTGACATCAAACGTACTAGCCATAGGAATGTTTGAGTATAGGCCTGGGACTCCAAGGGACGCATCCAAGGTTTAACGGTGGGGCGTGAAAAATAGTTTTGCAGAAGTTGTTCGGACTCTTGCGCCATTTGAACGATGGTTTCAGGAGTATAGGGTTGGGGTTCTCGACAGCAAACTGTTGGCTGTTCTAAACAAACCGCGGCCGCCCCCCTTGAGGATAAATTCAGTAGCAGGTCAAGGGTAGCAGCTTTTTGAGAGAGTTGGGGGTTAAAGCCACCATAACGCTGTAACCAACTGCGCCTCAATAGAATCGGTCTAGTTAGGATGAATTGCCACAGTGTTGGTAACATCCAGGCATGAACCCCATGTAACCCTTCCTGTCCTTGTAAAACGGAATTAAAGGCTGCAATATTAATGGCATCCCCCCTATCGCCGGAAGGGGTTTGCCAAGCACTGAGAACCATTTCTAAAGAACCTGCTTTCTGTTCAAAGCAAGAAACTTGTTGGGCGAGTTTTTCGGGCAAAAATACCTCCGAGGTATTCAAAAAAGTCACAAATTCCCCTTGGGCGATGTCCAAACCGCGATTACAGGCGGCGACAATCCCTTGAGAGGGTTGATGGATGTAGCGGATTGAGGGATATTCTGCTTTGAGTCGCGATCGCATTTCCGGCGTAAAACTATCATCAACGACGATAATTTCAAAGTCAGTCAGGGTTTGTTGGTAAACACTGTCAATGCTTTGACGCAGAGGGAGAGATGCAAAATCTTGCTTCTCTACATTGGTGGTGGGGATAATCACACTAACTCTAGGGGTGTGCTTGGGAGAGAAGGGAGTTAAGTAAACAGTCGCATCGGCACTATTGCCCGCAAAATGACCTTGGAGAAAGGTTTGATTCTGTTGTGCTTCGGTTCATTGAAATGCTTCTAAACGATGTCCTGGTAAATGGTTGTAATCGTGGTTTTGATGAATCGCGGTAATTAATTGACTGGCATTGATGACCGGAAGCTTCTGTTTGATGGCTTCTCCTACCATCCAGTTATCCCAGGCTGCGCGTCCAACGGCAAATTTTGGTAGTTGGGAAAATAAAGGTTTGGGGAAAACGAAATAATCTAAGGCTCCAACGCCACTGAAGGTTCCGGCTTGATGAACGCTATCGCGTAAATTTTGTTCCCAAGGGGAATGATGAAAGTTTAAGGGTTCAGTGATATCCAGATTCCAACGTCTTCCTATGATTAAAAATTGCTGGTATTGGGTGATAATTTGTTGAACCGTTGGTAGGAAATCGCTGGTTAAAATAATATCCGAGTTAACATAAGTCAAAATCGGGTAACTGGCTTGTTGGGAAGCTTGGAAAAAAAGATCATTTAACAGGGAAGTTCCCTGAGTATTGAGTTGGATGTTGGGAATGTGGCGTAAACCCAACTCTCTGGCAGTTTCTCTTGTTCCCTCATCATTTCCCAATAAGATAATTTCCGCTTGGGGTTGCAAGTGTAACCAACTTTGAATGGCATTGCGTTGAATAATACCAATCTAACCTAGAAAGGGTTTAGGAACTGCAAAAATTGTGAGGTTTAATGTGGGTTGAAGATTAGGAAGAATTGATAAAGGGCTAGCTGTCATAATCTATGCTCACTAATCTTCTAGGGTTTCTGCTAGAACTTTTGCCAATAGTTTGACTATCGCTGCATTATCTGATTTAGATTTTGTGCTAACGGTGAGTTCAGGTTGGGGTTGAACTTGAGTTAATTGGGTTTTAGTTTGTTCCAGTTCCGTTTGGAGTTTGGTGATTTCTTCTTTCTGTTGATGAAACTTAGCAACATATTGTTCTAACTCAACTTGTACTTCATCCAGTTGGAATTGGGTTAGTTCCAATTCTTCTCGAACTTCATGGAGTTCAGAACGAGACTGATCAGATTCTTTTTGGGTTTGTTGAAGTTGGGTTTGTAATTGTTCCTGTTGGGTTTGAGATTGTTTAAGGTCGGTTTTGGTTTGTTGAAGTTGGATTTTGGTTTGTTGAAGTTGGGTTTGAGATTGTTTAAGGTCGGTTTGGGTTTGTTGAAGTTGGGTTTGGAGTTGTTCCTGTTGGGTTTGAGATTGTTCTAATTCTACTAATATTTGATCCCGTTGAGATTCTAACTCAGCTAAATTTTCTGCTTTTTGTTGCAGTTGATCTTGGGTTTGTTCCAACGTTCCCAAAGTTTCTTGGTATTGTAACTGTAAAGTTTCTAACTCCTGTTGGGTTTCCTGAAGCATTTGAGAGGTTGGGGAGAGGGGTTGAACGGGAAGCAGCCCATCCTCAGTTCTAACAGTCTGACGGACATAGAACGCTTCTCCCCAAGCGGGGTGGTAGGGAGTCCCCTCTGCTACACACTGAAATTGGTAGTTGGTGAGGAACTGATCGATTTGTTCGGCTAAGGCCCCCCCTTTAAACAGTTCTTGATAATGAACGGTGGTGTAAATGGCATCTAGGGTGTTGAGGAGTTGGGTAGCGCCTTCTAAGGCGAAGAGTTCAGCACCTTGGATATCGAGAATCAGAATATTAAAGTCACTGGGAGACAAATGCAGTTCTTCGAGGAGGGTATCGAGGGTACGGGAGGGGAGGGTGAGTTGTTGAGTTTCTTTAATATTGGGGTAAATTTCGCTGTACTGTTTCCAGGGTAGGATGGAACTGCTAGACTCAAGGGAAGTTAGGTGCAGGGTCACGGTGTCGTTGTGGTTGGCAATGGCAGCTTGAACAACTTGGATATTGGGGCGATCGGCAAAATTTTCTTGCAATCTTTCAACAGCAGTGGGGTTGGCATCGATAAGTAGGGTTTTAACGGTATGGGGGATGTTGAGGCGTTTGAGGGTTTTGCCGTCGTAAGCGCCTATGGAGATAATACCGCGTGGAGTAATGGCGTGTTGTTGACAGAGGTTGAGAAAGTCGATTTTCATGGAGGAAGCCTTGAATTTTAATGCGTTTGGGGTTATTGTATCAGGTAGTAGAATAATTAAGCAGGTTCAGTATTAGATTGGAGAGTCTCAATATGAGTGCGGGGTATCTGATCAAAAAAGCTAATAAATTGAAGCGTCAGGGGAAGTTGGATGAGGCGATCGCTCTTTATCATCAGGTGATTGAAATTAACCCCAATTTTGCTTGGGCTTATCATAATTTGGGAGACACCCTGGTTAAACGGGGGAATTTAGATGAAGCTGTTGCTTGTTATTCAGAAAGTTTAAAAGTTAATTCCTATTCAGCTTGGTTATTGTATAGTTTGGCTGACGCTTTAGTTCAACAGGGAGATTTAGAAACTGCTGTTGAATATTTACAAAAGGCTATTGAGACTAAACCGAACTGCGATAAATTACATAACAGATTGGGTCAAGTATTGGCTCAAAACGCTCTCAAAAGTAAGACGCTTGAAGAATTATATTCACAACATACCGGAAAAGTATCTGATAAATGGTCTTCATACTTACTTGTATATGATCAAATCCTAAAAACTTACAGAAATATGAAGGTCAGATTACTAGAAATAGGTGTTCAAAATGGTGGTTCTCTTGAAATATGGTCAAAATATTTTGCTGATGCGAAATTAATCGTAGGCTGCGACATCAACCCTAAGTGTGCCAACTTGACCTATGAAAATTCAAGAATTCATGTACTTGTAGGTGATGCCAACTCTGATGAAGTTAAAAGTAATGTGATTGAATTATCTAAAAGTTTTGATATAATTATTGATGATGGTTCTCATCATTCTTCAGATATTATAAAATCTTTTGCCACATATTTTCCTCTTTTAGAAGAGGGCGGAATATACATAGTCGAAGATCTACATACCTCGTACTGGAAACAATATCAAGGTGGCTTGTTTTACCCTTTTTCATCTATTGGTTTTTTCAAAAATATTGTTGATATAATTAATTATGAACATTGGCGAATTGACCAAAAACAAGCTGACTTATTCAACGAATTTTGCCATAAATATAAGTTTAAAATTGACCCAATTACTCTTGAAAATATCCACTCAATTACATTCTTTAACTCCCTATGCGTGATTATCAAATGCAAACCAGAACGTAATAATCTTGGAAAACATTGTATTGCAGGATTAATGGATAAAATCGAAGAAGTAGAGAGAATGGTCAGTTCTACTTATAGCGTGTTTCAAGACAAAACAAATAATCAATGGTCAGAGACTAACAAATACACGATAAATACAACAATAATTTCATGTTCACAAGATGGCTCAGAAGCACTTTGGGGATTTAATCTGGAGGAAGTAGAACAACTCAACACCAGCAATACAGTTCCACTTATGTTGAAAGGTTGGGTATTAGGAAAGAAATCAAAAGTAGAGGCTATAGAAATCATCCACAATCATGTAGTTGTTAAACAGGTGTTTGTAAATGTTCCCCGTCCAGATGTTGCTGAGGCTCATTCCTATGTGCGTGATGCTGAGATGAGTGGATTTGAAACTATTGTTAACATCGGTGAACTTTTAGATCAGGGAGAGTTCCTCATACAAGCGCGTTGTTCCGATAAAAGCTGCGTTCCCCTCAAAAAAGTTCAGTTTCAGGTATTTGCAAAAAAAAAGTGATTTTTTAATCACAATCCATTAAAATATGAGCTTTCTACCTTCTCAAAAAAACATACAAGTAGTCGGACATAAATTATCCTAACTGCATACAGTCTTGTTTATTTATGTCTGACTATTTAAAACTGATGTGGCTGTATTAATCAACACTATTCGCTAATGAAAGAATCGTCGCATCTTGCCCACCATCCGGCTCTGGATAATAACCTGACCAAGAACCTCCCACCAGTTGGACTAATCTCAAACCCGATTCTGAAATCATCTGCTCAAAGGAATCCAAAGTATAAGCTACCGCTCCAGTCGGCATTTCCAGATTATTAATACGGCAGCCATCTTCCACTTCATGTTCAAAGGTCAAATTCCACTGCGTCAAGTTCGTTTTACGTGCGCTTGCAAGAATATCATCATTGATGATAAACAGTGTCGTATACACCCGACCGGATGGCTTGAGTAATCTTCTAAATTCCTTCAGATAATGCAAAATGTCTTTTGGAAGAAGGTGGGTGAACACCGACTGAAGCACTATCAAATCTAGTATACCATCAGCTAGAGGAATGCGGATGTCTTGTGTAGCAATTGTTCCACCTGGATTATGGAGCGCATCCTTAACGTCAAAATGCACAAACTTGAAGTTCGGGTATTTTTTTGCGATGCTTGAATTACACCAATTGATAGATGGGGCAATAATATCGATACCCAAATACTGCCCAGATGATAACAGACGAGTTAACGGAATGGCATCTCGACCAATCCCACATCCGACTTCAAGTACCGAAAAATGGGGTTTAAGTCTTCCATATTTCTCTAGGTGTGAAATATGCAGCTTAGAAATTACATCGAATGTATCGGGTCCTCCCCCCGTAAGAAGCATTAAATTAATGGGGATGTCAAATCCCTCATAGTGAAAAACATCCATAATTAACCTCTGTTTGTAGTTCTACTAGAATAACATAACAATCCTTCATATCAATCGTTACCTATTTTTTTCAGTCCTACATAAAACTCACATCCCCATTGCGGATAGTAAGAATTGATTTGAAATCTAAACAGATTTAAGTTTTTTAGCTCATCCATGATGGGCAAAAAAGTATCCGATGTAAAACACCATGAATGCACGTCTAAATATTCTCCTTTAGATGCTCTTTTAGCCATTTCCAATGCCTGATTATCAGCATAAAGATGGACTAAATCATCTTGATTTATTTGTTCGCCCCAAGTGATCCCACCTTGATATGATACGGCATTTCTGTAATAATCAAACACTGCTTTTGGGCTGGGTTTGTCTCTGTTCATTAAGTAGGCATCAATTAATTCTGCTACTGACGATAGTTGCCGAAGGTAGTCAAAACAAAATCTTTTATCAGGAATAATTAAGGATAGTATACCACCTGGTTTTAAAAGATTATAGAGTTCATTGAACCATGATATCGGATTAGGAACATGCTCTATAACATGAGAAGCTATTATATAATCGAAGGGCATATCTTTTTCTAAAACTTGATTCAAGCTCTGCCCCTCTCTGATTACATAGTCAACTTCTACAATCTTGTTTTTCCATGGCTCATTTTCAAATTTTTTCTTTAACTCTTCTGTAGATAAGTAATCTAGATATAAGATTTGGGGAGACATTTCTTTACTGACAATCGGCCTCCATAGAGAACCGATCTCCAATCCCTTCATCTCTTGCAAGTTAATATCGTATAAGACTTTATCTGTTCTATCCATGTTTTTACGCGTCATATCCTCATAGAGTAACACATCTTTTAGATATCTTATTTTTTCAACATAACCTTATTTTTTTTGTGAGATAGCTGAAAAATCGTTGGTGTTCATCCTCAAAATTTAAGTCTTGATAAATAAACTCAAGCTTTTGATTTTTTTCCATATCGTCGATTCCTAAGATGTTACATATCCTTCTTGCTTCCAGTTGAGCAGATGTCCGGGAGAGATTTGTATAATCTTTTCAGGGTTTGCAGATAAAAATGTTTTGTCCAGACCTAATAGTTCTGAAACGCAATTAAACAGGTTTTTATAGTCACATGAAACTAATCGAAAATGACTACCATGTTCAACCACCCGCCTAGAAAAATAGGAAAGCCAATCACAGTCTGCTTCTTTTTTGACTACATGATCAGGAAAACTTAGGTTAGATATATTGCTTTTTATCTTTTGAGAATAATCGGATAACAACCAGCTACTCGGTTCTCTGATAGCCGTAACAATTACCATATCTTCAAATTCACTTTTGATTTCGTTATAAAGTTTAGTCAATTTATGTTTGTCTATTAGCCCAAAAAGCATCTCTTGTGATACAATCGTACTCCTCCTGCTTTGTTTCCGCCCAAAATTTATAGCTAGAGCTAGGTTATCGACAGTTTCCGCTTCAAAATAATTAAATAATGGATTGGCATTCCCTTCCCCTGTCAAACCTCGACTATACTCTAATGGGAATGTAAACCCAATTTTGCTCAAATCACCATTTCCCTCCTTAATTTCGAGTACCGATTGTAATGATGTGCTTCCACATTTGGGCGCACCTGCATGAATAATCAATTTTTTCATTTTCCATTCCTCCTGTGCAGTTAACGATCAATCAGATGAAAAAATAGGTTACCAGACCTCTTTAAAGATATTAGCAATTTCTAGGTAATTTACCACTGGGACGGTAGTAGGAATCGTGCCTATATTGCCAAGCGGTGTAATCTCGTTTAGATCAATAATTTTCGTGGCTTGATCAAGAGCGCTTTTCAGGTGGAGAGGTGTAGGAGGCCTTATGGACAAGATATTAGGAGACCGCAGGGCTAAATTTTTATTGTAGTAACCATTAGTAATGGTAACACATCCTGCGCTCGCCATTTCGAGGGGCGGATAACTGGGATGAGGGCTTTCCATAAGCGAAATTCCAATTGCTGTTTTATTGAGAGTCTCAGAATAGTCTTCAAGGGATAGCTTACCAACAATTGAAGCATTTTCCAAATATACTATTAATTTTTCATCAAAATCCTCGCCGGCAAAAATAAGTTTAAAAATTGTATTTTTCGCTGGATTATCTGCTTGCCACATTTGTAATCCTTCGAGAATGATTGGAAATAAATTTCTTTCAACTGAGGGGCGACCATAAATTAAAATCATGGGTTCTTTTTGAGTGGGATTTAACTTTGAGGCAAGTGTTTCATTTAATATATACGGATAATGATAAGCGGATCTAAAAGAGTATTGTTTTGTTAAAAAGTTGGCCAGTTCCTCGGAGTTAATCAAGGCAATTACATTTTCTTCTTCATAGGTTGCACGAGCCATGACTGAACGACGCGACCAAGTATAAAATCCGGGTTCATAATCTTGAATTAAGTAAATTAAAGGCATCTGAGGAGAACCGAAAGCCTCAACTTGCTGGCGACGCAATCTAAAGCCAAGATCAGCCGTCCACCAAGCCGTTGCCAAAAATACATCAGATGACCTGATCGATAATGGCACATGGCGGTAGTGATAAAAAGGAACAATTGTTGGCGAGGAAATATCCTCATTGGGTCTTGAGCTAAAAAACTGAAAATCGAGCCTATAACACGCCTCCAAGATGCTTTCTTGATCTACTCTGTTAGAGGTAACAATTAACCGCAAATCAACGCTATTGCCAAGTTGACGAAACAATTCGCCGCCGACTTTTATGGCAGTGGAGACGCCACCATAAATATGTTCGGGTTGCATAGTAGGTATAAGCAGATTGAATCGCGGACGTTGGCAAGGCGACACTGTAATATTAACGGGGTATGTTTCTGCATTAGCATTGGGTGAAGGAGAGCCGGAACTACCTAAAAGTTTAACAGGTCGTAGTTGGGACAGCCCATAATCTAGTTCATCTGCGTGAAGTTTCCAGCAGGCAATTTTTTGCTGACTAAATTTGTACAAAACTTTGATGCCATTAAATCCTTGATGTTCAACTACATATAAAAGGCTGCGCTCTATTGCATGGGCAAGAGTACCGTCTATTTGACCAGATTCTTCTTCAAAATCCCCGTAGTTAAGATTTAGGTCAAATAAGGGTTGAATCGCCTCTATTCGCGCCCAGAACATTGTGCTTGAAGGGAATTCGAGGAGCATATCACTTGATAAATTTACTCCCAAGCATTGTAGTATTTCTTTTGCATGATTAAAATCAAATCCCCAATTTCTTAAATCTTTTACCTCGGAAAAATGCTCTGAATAGACTAAGCCTACTGTTCCTTGTGAAAGGAGCAGCAAGTTGGAAAGAATTATGTCTTTGGAACCAATCAAGTTATCAAAAAGAAAATCGCCCCAATTAGACATTTTCGAGTGGTGAGGCGACTTTTTAGTATGAAGATGAAGTATAAATTTTGCATCCTTGATATATTTTGCTCCTTCAATTAATAATGGCGCAACATCCCGGCCACGATTTTGAGTGATAACAACAAAACCATCAAGCTGATATTTCGCTAACAATCGGTTTAATTCAGTTGATTTTTCCGATGTATCTGTGGTGCAAACAACTTGAAGTTGTAGAATCGACGAAACGGTTGAGATGCGTTCCAAGATTTGTGCTGCTATATCAACGTAGAAGCAATGAATCACTGCAAGAATTGGAACTTTGCTTAATTCAGATAGTTTTATATTATCGATTCCGTATAAAGGTACTTCTACTGAAGGGATATGTGACGACGGTGGGTTATAAGCCTGAAGCTGTCCAATATCGCCGAATCTAGCCGGAGTTTGTAAAGCACTCTGGGGAGGAGAATTAAGCTCAAGGTCAGGATGATGATAGTACGTTATTGCTTCATTTCTTTCATTCAAATGTTCTTTAATCAACTCAATCTGAGATGGTTTCAATACCGCCATAAATTCGGGATCTTCTAGTTTGTAAAGCCCAGAGGTAAATAATTGTAGTTTTAAAAACGGAAACCCCTGATCGCAAAGCTCTTTCCAATAATGGATAGTTGGATTTTTTCTTTCATCGACCGATTTCTGATGTGCAAAAACCTCTGAAATTTTTAAACCTAGAGCAGATAATTTGTTCCATAGATCAAGTTCAATCATCCCGATGACTTGATTTTTTAACAAATAATAATCCTTATTAATAAGGACAGATAATGCTCCTTTTTTAATTGCTGTTGACTTTAAGGTAAAAAAGTATTTTTGTAAATGATTTATGTTTTCAGTGTTCTGTGTTAAACAAACAACATTGGCACTAGAATCATTTATGCCTAAACGCAGTAATTCAGAATTTTTACAATCATCCAACAACACAATTGAATCGTTGGCAAACGTAATGCTGTGAGCCTTATTAAGCGATAGGAAAATTCTGCAAGCTAATCGCCACGCGCCAAAATCATATCCAATATTCTCTCTTGTAATGCAAGCAGAGGCTTTAGTGATACCAGGGTGAACGCACAATGAATAATGACCAGAGTTAACTACAACAATAACCTTATACCCTTGATTAACAAATGAATTTACAGTATCTATTTGTAGATAAGATAGTTTTCCACTAGGGCAAAATGCAACATAGATAAGCACATCATCATCAGAGTTGATTTCGCAAGTAGATTCGATTCGATAAGGAATAATATCATCATGTTCTTTAATAGAACGATCTTCTTGCTGTCCTGATGAAAGGTAATGCCATAAAGGATTTAAACCTACAGATGCTACATCTTGATTATGATTGAGATAACTGCTACTAGAAAATATGGGGGAGGGGTCAAATGAATATGGCGGTACTTGTGTAGCGTAATGCTCTAGTGGGGTTAAGTTATTTAACTCACTAGAATATAATTGCAGATAGAAACTTGTGCTAAAATATGGGTTTGGATCATATTTTTTCCAGCCATATTTTAAATAATGAAGCAGTGGATTTTTATGCGTTTTATCTACACTTGAAAGTTGAGAAAAATAATAATTAGTATTAAAAAAAGGTGAGGGATCAAAACCCCGAGAAGCTCCTTCTGTTAAATAATGAGTAACTGGATCAATATCTTGAGCTATAAATTGAGCATATTTCGTTACATACCATGATTCATCGAATAATGATGATTGTGTAATAATCTCTCGCTCAGATAAAGATGAAGGTTTTACTAAATTAGCATCAAATGGTTCCTTCTGGGCAGGATCAACCCTGTGATTAGCATGATTAACTTCTAAGATATTCTCTTTGATACTTGAGCAATTTCCCGCTAATCCAACTAACTTTGGCTCAATCTTCGCGGCTTTTTCCCAAGCCTGTTGAGCTTCCTCAATCTGTCCCAACTGTTGCAAAATCTGACTTAAATGCCAAAAAGACCAGGCTGCATCCGGCTTTAATTGAACTGCCCACCGATACATTTCAACCGCTTCATCTAAACGCCCCAACTTCCCCAAGGTTTCCCCTAAATTTTGATAAGCACCATAAAATTGCGGATTCTGCTCAATCGCTTGCCGATAAACGACTACCGCCGCTTCTAAATTTCCTTCTCTTAACAATTGGTTGGCTTGCTGAAAGGCTTTCACTGTCATGGATTCTATACTCTCAAAAAATAAGGGTTATTCGTCAGGTTTTAGTCAACATCAAACATCCTATCACCATTTCAACCTTGAAACCGACAGGCTCAACTTGCAGCAAGACGATTAACATCTTGCTGATAAATCACTCTACTCAAGTCTAAAATTGCCTGAAACCCACTAATTCCTGCTTCTGTTACTTGGGGATAAGTTTGGACTACATCAGGACGAGGAACATTCACCGCAATGGTTTTCAGGAATCTCCCCTGATGAATTACTTCTACCGCTATCACCGGAGACATTTTCCCCAGAACCCAACCCCGAAAGTCAACGGCCCCAGCATTAGTTTGAGTTCCTGTTTCTGGTGCATCGAGATTAAACGCTAGTAACCCTTGAGATTCTGCGAGGGGGGCACTAAGCACTTCTACAACGTCAATCATTTTTTTCATTTCAGATTGCTGAATCCTGAGTTAATTGGTTCCTTAAGCGTAAAGCCGATGATTCCAGAGAGACGGAGGGTTTTACTGTTCACTTGATACGACGGGGGGATGCCAGAGGGAGCGAGATTTTATTAGTACAAACCAGAGAGACAGAGGGCTTTAGACTTAAGTTGACACCCTAAACTCATGGGGATGTTCCTAATGACTCGGCCGCCAATTCTCGTCCTCCAATCTAATACCGCTGTCTTGACAAGCTCGGGTTAAATGGGGACTGTAGTAAGGGTCATTCTCAATATATTTTTGCCACCTGCTTTCCATCAGCTTCGATTCCTTCCTCAGCCGCTCTTTCTTTTCAGGCGAGTCCTCGTAACCTCGGCTTTTAGATTCGTGGTGGTAGAGAACTACATGAGGCAGGTAAATATTGCGGTACCCTTTCTCTAGCATCTTCAAACACAAATCCACATCATTGTAAGCCACTGTTAGCTCCTCGTCAAATCCCCCAACACTTTCAAACACTTCGCGGCGGCACATTAAACACGCAGCAGTTACCGCTGAAACATTGTTCATGCCTACCACATTCCCGAAATATCCAGGAATCGATCGCGGCATATGGTAATAACTGTGACCGGCAACCCCGCCGCCGAGTCCCATCACCACTCCCGCGTGCTGGATTTTGTTATCTGAATATACCAACAAATTGCCCACAGCCCCGATCGAGCTTCTCTGAGCTTGTTCAACCATCCCGTCAATCCAATCGGGAGTAATTACCTCTGTATCGTTATTCAAGAACAACAAGTAATCTCCCTCGGCTTTGCTAGCAGCGTAGTTGTTAATCTTAGAGAAATTGAACGGAATATCTAGGCGATAACTTTTAAATCTCGCTGATTCCTTAGCCGTCCATTTAGCCAGAATTTCCCCCGTGTGTTTCTCTTGACTGCCGTTGTCGATGACGATAACTTCGTAGTTGGGGTACACGCTTTTAGTAAAGATAGACTCCAAGCAATTGTCCAAAACATCCCCCAAATCCCGCGTCGGAATAATGATGCTGACCCGTTTGTAATCCGCTATTTTGTAGCGTGCAATAAAGTGTCCCAAAAAGTAGGGAACCCGTTCAATTTTCCCCGGTTCGCCCCGGCGTTCGATCGCCTCTTGCAAAGCTTTTTGCCCTGAATCATAGGCATAGGGTTTAGCCTCTACACCTCCAGCAGCCGAACCCGCATGCATTCTCCAGTGATAGAGAATTTTGGGAATATGAAAAATTTTGTCTGTTTTTTCCGTAAACCTCAAAACCAAATCATAATCCTGAGCTCCTTCAAAACCCGGTCTAAAACCGCCGATTTCATTGATTAGCGATCGCCTGTAAGTTCCCAAATGGCAAGTGTACATCCGAGATAAAAATGAATCCGGACTCCATTCTGGCTTGAAGAAAGGATTTATCAGTTCCTGATCCTGATAAATCTTGTCTTCATCTGAATAAATCATGTCCGCTTCCGGGTGGCGGTTCAGCAACAGCACCACTTCATACAACGCCTCTGGTGTCAGCGTATCGTCGTGGTCTAATAAAGATACAAATTCACCCGTCGCCAACTCCAAAGCAGAATTAGAACAGTGAGAAATGTGACCGTTTTTGGTTCTGTAAGCTACTTTGATCCGGCTATCTTGGGCTGCATATTCTTGCAAAATTTGCTTGACATGAGGCGCGGTTGATGCGTCATCCGCAATGCACAATTCCCAATAAGGATATATCTGATTGAGAACTGATTCTATTGCCTCCTGCAAATAATTTTCTGGCGTATTGTAAGCAGGCATGACAATACTAATCAGCGGCTTGTAGTTAAAGATTTCTAATGTTTCCGCCATCTTCCGCAAGTCAGCTTCTCTGGGGCTGTTCTTAGCGCGCCACTTGGTGTAAGCTGGGTCTTGACCGAGGAATAGCGAATCTCGTAAGTTTTGATAATCCAAACCAAAAAGTTTCGGATCGAGTTTGCTCGCCGTCTGATAAGCTTCCAAAGCTTCCGAAAGCTTGTCTTGTTTAGCTAAAGTTTTGGCTAAATTGTGGTACGACCAGCCAAAGTCAGGAGCAACCTCGATCGCTTTCCGATAAGCAGCAACAGCTTCATCAAGCCGACCTTCTTCTTGAAATACATCCGCTAAGTTGTGGTGGGACCAAACAAAATTTGGATTCAGTTCAGCCGCTTTCTGATAGCTTTTAATAGACTCATCAAATTTACCCATCCATTTGAGGACATCGCCTAAATTGTGGTGAGTTCCAAAGTAATTGGGATTAATTGAAATTGCTTTGCGGTAGGCGGCCACAGCCTCGGCAAATTTACCTTCTTCTTGCAGAGACGCCCCTAATTCGTGGTACTCGGTAGCTACCCCAGGGGTGTGTTCGATCGCACTTCCAGAATTTCCGTGAACAGCGCGATCGCTCTTTTCCGCCCCCCTACTTACACCCTTTTTTTTTAACACCTCTTCTAACCGCCCAGAAATAGCCTTGTCATCAGGCCGAATCTGCAACGCCATCTGATAAAAGACGATCGCCCCATCCGGCCAACTGTGCCGCACCAAAGCATTAGCCAACTCAACATAAAGATCCGCATCATTCGGCGCAATCTCCAGCGCCTTGTGATACAACTGCACGTCATTAGGATTCTCCTGAATCGCGCGTCGGTACAAACGCATCGCCTCCTTCAAATCCCACTGCGATCGCATCCTCAAAGCATCAGCCAACTTTTGCGGAAGCCATGGCAAATCCGCCTGAATTTCCGCAGCGCGGCGGTAAGCGGCGATCGACTCATCCCACCGTTCCAGCTTCTCAAAAGCCGTTGCCAGGTTGTAATAAGTCCACGGAAAATCAGGATTTAACTCGGCTGCGCGCCGGTAAACATCGATCGCTTCCTCCCACCTTTCCATTTCTAGTAGCACGTCGCCCAACTTGCTCTGCGACCAGAAAAAATTCGGATTAACTTCGTTAGCACGCCGGTAGGCCACAACTGCCTCATCCCAACGTTCCAAATTCACCAGCGATTCTGCTAAATTGTTGTGCGCCCAAAAATGGTCGGGATTGAGTTCGATCGAGCTTTGGTAAGCCGAAATTGCCTCTTCCCACCGTTCCAATTTAATCAGCGAGTCTGCTAAGTAGTTGTGCGACCAGCTAAAATCAGGATTTAATTCTGTTGCTTTGCGGTAAGCCTCTACAGCTTCTTCCCACCGTTCCAGCTTCAGCAACACATCGGCTAAATTGTTGTGAGACCAGCTAAAATCAGGATTTAATTCGATCGCCTTGCGGTAAGCATTTACAGCTTCTTCCCACCGTTCCAACTTAACCAGCGACTCAGCTAAATTGTTGTGCGACCAAGAAAGATCAGGATTGTTTCTAATAGCGTTAGTGTAAGCTTCTACCGCCGGTTCCCACTGTTCTTGACCCTTAAGAATTTCGCCCAATTCGTGATAAGCTGCGCCAGCATTTGGGTTCAACTCAACCGCGCGCCGGTAACACTCAATTCCCTTATCTACCTTACCTTGCTCGATCAAAGTTTTGGCTAAATTCTCGTGTTCCTCAGCCGTGCCCGACTTGGGATCGATCGCAAATGCTCGATACCAAGCCTCAGCCGCCTCCTCTGACTTGCCTAACTGCGTCAAAAGTTTTGCAAAATTGCGAAAAGCACCTGCAAAATCCGGTTTCAGGGATATCGCCTTTTCGTAAGCAGAAACCGCTTGCTGCCACTGTTCCTGCTGCGCGCAAATGCTGCCGTAATTAGCATAAGCTTCGGCAAAATTAGGGTTAATTTCTATTGCTTTGACATAGCAACTTTTAGCTTCATCAATTTTTCCGCCAGCTTGTAGCGCGTTGCCCAGCATTTTGTAAAGTGGCGCTTCCGGCTTAATTTGCAAAGCCTTCTTGCAAGCTGCGATCGCCTGTTCCAATTTGCCCTGAGCAAAATAGCCTTCTGCTAGTATTTTGTATGCTTCTGGATCTTCTATATTATTAATTGTAGAATTAACTGCCTGCTGAACTGCCTGCTGAACTGGCGGCTGCACTGCCTGCTGCAATGGTGGCTTAACTGCGGTTGCTGCGGGCTGCTGCTTAACTGCACCGTTTGTCGCCGTTGCACCCGCCAAGGTTTGCTGTCCCTCGCTGCCATTTCTCGCATTAGCTGCGTTCAGTTCAATAGCTTTGCGATAATATGCTGTCGCTTCCTCTAACTTGCCTTGTTTTTTTAGCGCTTCGCCCAAATTTTGGTAAGCAGTAGCGACATTAGGATTTAATTTTATGGCGCGATCGTAACAGGCGATCGCTTCGGGGTATTTTTCCTGCCGAAAAAAAGCGTCGCCCATATTCAAGTGTTCCCCTGGCGCTACTTTTTCCGGTTCCAAACTAAATGCTTGATACCAGCACTGCTGGGCTTCTTCCGGTTTGCTAATTTGTCCGAATACTTTTGCTAAATTCCGGTACACCCCCGCGAAATTCGGCTTAATCGCGATCGCCTTTTGATAAAACCCGATCGCCTCCTGCCATTTTTGCTGCTGCGCGCCAAGGCTGCCCAAATTCGCGTATACTTCCGCAAAATTCGGTTCTATTTCAATCGCTTTAGCGTACCAGTGCCGCGCCTCTTCCATCCTGCCTTGAGCTTGCAGCGCGTTGCCCAAAGTCTTGTAAGCTGGTGCAAAATTGGGGTGAATCTTCAAAGCTTGCTCGCAGGATGCGATCGCTTCTTCTATTTTTCCTTGGGATAAGTATATTTCTCCCTGTTGGTTAAATTGAACCGCTGTTGATTCTGTATTCACTGTGGATGGCATATGGGCGGCGGCTCCAGAGGCAGGAATTAAATAGGGTAGTCAAAACGTTTCACAATTATACTCGCGTTTGACACTAACAGTAGCGGGCTTGTTCCCCGAATTCTTAATTTTTTTGGCTCCGGGTGCTGGGGAGGAACCGGGATTCTCGGCTAATTTTTTGATTTTACGGCTAAATATGTAAGAATCAGTAAGATTTCTGGCGGATTTGCGCGCCAGTTCCGACTCTTGTAGCTTCTGGTTGATCGCAGGTTTTGTAAAGCAAAGTAAACACTGCCGGTTTTTGCTTGTGGGATGATTGCTGGTGGTGTGGAGGGGAACGCGCCTAAAAAGATATTACGGGCTAGCTCTAAGCCCACCCCACAAGAAAGTAATTCACTGTTTGTGGAACAGGCATCTTGCCTGTTTCTGAGCAGGGCGCAAAATGTGCGATCGAACCCAAACGAGAATAGCCTTTTTAGCAAAAAACGATCGCCCTTTTGGGAGAAAGCGATCGCCCTTTTTTTTCTACAATTAGTTAACAACTATTAGCACTTACTAATTAAGCTGCTGCGGCTGCGTCTTCTTCTGCGTCTTCGGCTTCAGAACCTGCTTGAATTCCCAGCACGGTAACAACCACCTGATCTGGTTCGCCGAGAGCTACCACTCCTGCAGGCAAAACTAATTCGTGAATGTGCAGCGCATCCCCAACCTTTAAATGAGAAATATCTACTTCAATTGCTTCAGGAATGCTGTCTGGTTTGCACTTAACTGCCAGTTGCGTCAGCACCGTATCCAAAATGCCGCCTTCTAACTTGACGCCGACAGGTTCGCCGACAAAACGCAGTGACAATTCAACTTCCAGGCTGTCTTGAGTCGCCACGGAGAAAAAGCTCAGGTGGTAAGGATAGCCCTTCCAAGGATGAACTTGCACTTCCCGGAGCAAGGTTTTGCCGCTCCAAGAGATGTCGGGAATGCTGAGGTCAATTAGGGCATTGTTGACTACGTGCTTTTTGAGCAGGTGTTCAACTGTTTTGGCTTTGATGGTAAGGGAAATGGATTCAGAGCCTTTGTGACCATAGAGGACGGCGGGAATCAATCCAGAGCGGCGGAGGGCGTTAGGTTTGCTGCCTTCTGCCCGCTTTTGACATTCTACTGCGAGTTCCATTTTCTGACTTTCTGCTAATTGTTTTCACATTTTACCAGAATTGTGATATTGCGATCGCGCTCAATTAAATTCGCTGGAGGTATTGATAGTTTTCGTTTTCCACACACTTCAGCAATTCCAGCATTTTTCTCAGACGGTACGTTCCTGATTGATACTCTTCTTTTGAAGGGTAATCACCAAGCTTAGTAAGAACTGCATCGCTTTCACTGATGATTGCTTCGCTGAAAATTTTCTTGAACTGCTGGCGAATATCTTGATTTAATTCAACTAAAGGCAGAATTAGATTTTCTTCATCTTCTTCATCTAGATAAATTTGGGTTTCGATTGATTCGCCACCTATTTTTGAAAATGCTGATTTTGCTAACCACTCGTAAGTAGCTGCTGTTATTCTTACACTATCGGACTGTTTACCATTGGCTGAATAAAAACTGATGTCAAACATTGGGATTACTCCTGCTACTAAACATCTAGAAACTCGTTCAAAGGAATATTTTATGCATAAGCTATAACTGCTTTAATAAATTTAGCCTTGCCAGGTCCAGAAATTCTATCGGCACTTTCAACTGCAATGACAGTCGCAGTATCAATAATTTCATTAACTGCTTTTCCTGAAAGGTATGTGGTTTTGATTTCTATATGCGGTAAGTTTGTTTTTCTTTCCTCTAAGGTTGACTGTGAATCTTTGATATTTTCTCTCGTGTATTGATTATGAATATCCCGGATTATTTCTTTTACTTGCGATGCCTCATTTGGAGCGACAATCAAAATGTCTCCTTTCGGATCGTTGCCAGTAGTTCTCTGGGATGCAATGCCAGCTTCAGCTAACTTTCCGATTACCCAGCCAACCAAATCTCGATGAAGGGTTAGTTGGTAGATCAGACGATCTTCATCGGTCATTGGAGCCTCATCACACATGAGATAGACCCTTTTTCTCTATTATAACTAAACCTGTTATGATTGTGCTGCTACAGGCGTACCGTCAGCAGAGAGCAAAGCGCGCTTTGGCCCGTGAATCGGGTCTTCTACAATAATAGTTTGGTCGCGGCTGGCACCGAGAGAAACGATCGCGATCGGCACTTCCATCAAATCTGCCAAAAACTTCAGATAATTCAAAGCTTGCGGCGGCAAATCTTCCAAATTGCGGCACTCTTCCGTAGACTGTTTCCAACCGGGAAGGGTTTCGTAAATAGGTTTGCAGCGAGCAAATATCCGGGAACTTTTCGGGAAATCAACACATCTTTCGCCGTCAATTTCGTAAGCAACGCAAACTTTTATTTCTTCTAATTCATCCAAAACATCTAGTTTGGTAATTGCCAGACAGTCAAGGCCGTTGATGCGGACTGCGTACCGACCGATTACCGCATCGAACCAACCACAGCGGCGTTTTCTGCCCGTTGTCGTGCCGAATTCTGCACCTCTCTCGCCCAAAATTGCGCCAATTCCATCTACCATTTCGGTAGGGAAGGGGCCTTCTCCGACGCGGGTTGTATAAGCTTTTGCTACGCCAATTACGCGATCGATCGCTGTTGGGCCGACTCCTGTTCCCACACAAGCCCCACCAGCGATGGGATTGCTCGAAGTAACGTAAGGATAAGTACCGTGGTCTAAGTCTAATAAAGTGCCTTGTGCGCCTTCAAACAGAATATTTTTCCGCTTGTGAATTCCCTCATAAATCTTCAGGGAACTATCAACTACGTGCGGCCGCAAACGTTCGGCATAAACTCGATATTCATCAATTACGTCTTGCGGATTTAAAGGCGGCAAATTGTAGAGTTTTTCGAGAAGGACATTTTTACAATTAATCGTCCATTCCAATTGTTCTTGCAACCCGTCCAAGTCCATTAAATCGAGCATCCGAATGCCCGTGCGTTCCGACTTATCGGCGTAAGTAGGGCCAATGCCGCGTCCCGTCGTCCCGATTTTATAATTTCCCCGCTGCGTTTCCGATGCTACATCAATTAATCGATGATAGGGCATCGTGACGTGAGCCGTCTCCGAAATCATCAGCGAGGCTGTCGAAATATTCAGTGCCTCTAGCTGATCTAACTCTGCAATTAAAACTTTAGGGTCGATGACCGTGCCACAGCCGATAATACACTCTTTATCAGGGTAGAGAATCCCGGACGGAATTAAATGCAGCTTGAAAGTCTGACCGTTAACTACCACGGTGTGACCCGCGTTGACGCCCCCTTGGTAGCGGACAACGATATCTGCGGATTTGCTGAGCAAATCAGTAATTTTGCCTTTTCCTTCATCGCCCCACTGGGCGCCGATCACAACTACGTTAGCCAAGGGTTTCTCGCGTTCAGTTCAGGTTGACACAATCTCCGATTATGTACGAACGTGTCCCGGATGTCAAATAAATTTTTGTTACAATTGAAATACTTGAGGCTGTATTGCTCTCATCAACCCGCTTCCAGCACTATCGGGGGACTTGGGAAGGGAGAGTAGGAGAGGCGAAGAAGGGGAGAGGATTTGACGAGTTTTTATGGGAATCCCATGTGCAGCTTAAATATGGAAGAGTTTACCTGCTGGATGTTGTTGGCTAGTATTTGGGAAAACCCGGTTTCTGGCCACTGATGCGTCTAGGACTAAATTACAAATTCTTCAATCCTTCAATTCTTCAATCCTTCAATTCTTCAATCCTTCAATTCTTTCAATCTAAAATCTAAAATCGCATGACTTTACACGCTGAGTTGCACCGCCATCTGGGTGGTTCTGTCGTTCCTAGGGTGCTGTGGCGGTATTTCGATCGCCACAATGCTGAGATGGTTAATCGATTTCAAAAATACTCGGAGTTTGAGGATTTTTACACTCGTCCACGCAATACTCTCAATGAGTATTTGGAACTGCACACGCTGGTAGAAAGCGTTCAAACTGTTGAGACGTTGCCTTATTTTATCTATCGGTTGATGCGGGGCGCTTACGTGTTTGAAAATATGGCTTATTTGGAGTTGCGCTATACGCCTTATTTGCGGACTCCAGAACATTTGAATCAGTCAGAACGCATTGATTTGATGGCAGAAATTGTACAGGTTGTGGGCAAGGCAAGTCAAATTAGCGATTGTCCGATTGTTACTAGCCAAATTTTGTGTATGCACTCGCGTTTGCCTTATGAAGTGAATCGGGCGATCGTAGATTTGGCCGCACAAATGGGAGAATATGTTTGCGCGATCGATCTAGCTGGGGGCGATGATTGTATTGGCGAGCGTTTGGAGGAGTTTGTCGGATTGTACCAGTACGCGAGGTCGATCGGCATCAAAACTACCGGCCACCTCTACGAAACTACCTCTGGCTGTTATCCCGAACTTCTGCCTTATCTGATGCGTATTGGCCACGGGATTCAAATTCCGTTAAAATATCCCGAACTGCTGCCAGAAGTCGCGCGCAGGGGTCAATGCTTGGAAGTTTGCCCGACTACCTATCTCAAAACGGGGACGTTGCAGGATATGCGCGAATTGAAGGTTGTGTTCGATCGATGTTTTGAAGCTGGTGTCGATATTGCCATTTGTACCGACAACGCGGGATTGCACAACGTGCGATTGCCTTTCGAGTACGAGAATTTGTTAACTTTAGATATCATTGATTTTCGGCAATTGCAAGCGTGTCAAGAAGCTGCTTTCCGCCATGCTTTCGCGTGGCCTTACGGAGAGCAACCGGCCCAAATGCTGACCGGTTTGTTGCAGCATGAGTCTGTGGGGGCGATCGTGAATTAGCTATCTAAGCTTCTCTCAATGGTTCACAGCATCGGAATGCAAGTCCTTCTTCATAGAAAGGACTTGCATTCCGATGCTGCGAACCGAATAATTTTTCAATCAAAAACGGGTGGCCACAAGTCAGAAATTGGCAATTCCCAGCCTGGGAAAAACTCTGGAATTGTCAATATGTCTCCATCTCTGAGCACTTCCGGCTCGGCTACTGTACGATATACTGTGAGAGTTAATCTGTCCGGGTCAATCAATATTCCCACTTCCGTTCCAAGACTCAAAAATAATTGTATTTTTTCTTTGATAGGTTGGATGCGATCGGTTTTAGATTTAATTTCCACCATCAAGTCAGGAACCAATTCTACA
This sequence comes from Microcoleus sp. Pol8_D6, assembly GCF_036700965.1. Taxonomy (NCBI): domain Bacteria; kingdom Bacillati; phylum Cyanobacteriota; class Cyanophyceae; order Oscillatoriales; family Microcoleaceae; genus Microcoleus; species Microcoleus sp. Pol8_D6. The sequence continues at coordinate 144,842 of NZ_JAUBPW010000003.1, forward strand.
AAATCCCGCCGACTCCGCTTCAGCTTTTCTGCTTTGACAAAAGATACATCTGGTGCGCGCAAGTCACTATTTGGTAAAATAAAGCCAGCGCTGGAACCCGTTAATCGACCCAGCTTGCGTGGCAGTACCCAGATTCCCAAAAGAATAATTAACCTAGAACCGATTTCATCTGAGGTGTAATCGCATGGGCCCATTGCAATGATATTCCCCTGTATTAACTCTAGTCGCCATTCAGGATGTTCGGCTTGTACTTTTTCTAAGTCTTTGACAGTTAGTGACATGATCGAGTCTCCGTCTAATACCTAAGTCTATCATAAACTAAGCTTTAATTAAAAGAGCCAAGAGATCTTTGTAAAATTATAATAAGCGTCTGGCGATCGGCAATCGGTAGCAAGCTATAGTTTGGATGCAGAAGCATCAATATAAAAGGATAAAAAAACATGACGAATATGGACGCTTACTGGATGCCCTTCACTGCCAACCGACAGTTTAAAGCGAATCCGCGAATATTGGTTTCGGCCAAAGATATGCACTTTACAACTGATGATAACCGCTCAATTTTAGATGGTACTGCGGGGCTGTGGTGCGTGAATGCAGGACACGCCCGCGAGACAATTGCCGAAGCTGTTAAACAGCAGGTTTTGCGTTTGGATTACTCCCCGGCTTTTCAGATGGGACATCCGGGTGCTTTTGAATTGGCGGAACGTTTGGTAAAGATGATTCCGGGCAATTTCGATCGCGTTTTCTTTACTAATTCGGGTTCTGAATCTGTAGAAACTGCTTTGAAAATTGCGATTGCTTATCACCGGGTGAAAGGTGAAGGAACTCGCCAAAGATTAATCGGTAGGGAACGCGGCTATCACGGCGTTGGTTTTGGGGGAATTTCTGTCGGGGGTATCGGTACAAACCGCAAGTTTTTTGGCAGTTTGCTAACGGGAGTCGATCATTTGCCTCACACTCACAATCTCGAACACAATGCTTTCAGCCGCAAACAACCGGAATGGGGAGCGCATTTGGCGGATGAATTGGAGCGGATTGTCGCTTTGCACGATGCGTCTAATATTGCAGCGGTAATTGTCGAACCGGTGGCTGGTTCTACAGGGGTTTTGATTCCGCCGAAAGGTTATTTGGAGCGGCTGCGGGCGATTTGCGACAAATACGGAATTCTGCTGATTTTTGATGAGGTAATTACCGGATTCGGGCGACTCGGCTCTAGTTTTGCTACGGAATATTTTGGGGTGGTTCCCGATATTGTGACGGCGGCCAAAGGGATAACTAACGGTACGGTGCCGATGGGAGCGGTGTTTGTAAAACAAGGCATTTATGATGCTTTTATGAATGCTCCTGAAAATGCGATCGAGCTTTTTCACGGTTATACTTATTCGGGTCATCCTCTGGCTTGTGCGGCTGCTTTGGCGACGCTGGATATTTATGAGGAAGAAAGGCTGTTTGAACGAGCTGATAAGATGGCTGGTTATTGGGAAAATGCGGTGCATTCTTTGAATGGGGTGCGGCACGTAATTGATGTTCGGAATCTGGGACTTGTGGCGGGGATTGAGTTGGAATCTATTTCTGGGAAGCCGGGGAAACGGGCTTTTGATTGTTTCTTGCAGTGTTATGAAAAAGGTCTGCTAATTCGCACGACAGGTGATATTATCGCTTTGTCGCCACCGCTGATAATTGAGAAGGAACATATCGATAAAATTGTGGAAATTTTGACAGGGGTTTTGCAGGAGATGGAGTGAGATTAAACTGAGCTATTGCCCAATGATAAACACCAGGCAAGATGCCTGTTCCACAAAGAGTGAATTTATTGTGGGGTGGGTATCCTGCCCGCGATTAAACTCACTATTTGTACTATTTTTAAGAACAGGCAAGATGCCTGTTCCACAAAGAGTGAATTTATTGTTGGGTGGGCATCCTGCCCGCCCATAGAAGGCTTGTTGAAAATGGTTCAAAAAATTGAAAAGCGCTATAATAATTAACAACTAACGACGAATGACGAATAACTATGGTGCAATTAACTGCAAAAATCTCTGCTAACGAGTTAGCAAATTTGGCTGTAGATTTGATTCGGAAAACAGGTTGCGAGTACGGTGATGTGCGTTTTTGCAGTTACCGAAAGCAGAATCTTTACGCGCGCGATCAATCTTTAAGTCAACTGTCAGATAATGTAAGTTCCGGTTTTGGCGTGCGAGTGCTTCTAGACGGCGCTTGGGGGTTTGCAGCCAGTCACAGCAAAACACCCGCAGAGGTTGCAAGAATAGTCGCTTTGGCTGTAGAAATCGCTAAAGGCAGCCGCTTAACTCAAAAGGAACCGGTGCGGTTAGTACCTGTCGAAAAATATGTCGATACCTACATTACTCCCATCACCATTGACCCTTTTTCTGTACCCGTTGCTGAGAAAGCTGAACTGCTGCTAACTATCAACGAGAAGCTGCTAGCACACGGCGCACAAGGCATCAAAAAAGCTTCTTCTTTTTTGCAGTCCAGCCGCGAAGACAAGGTTTTTGCTTCCACAGAAGGCTCGCTAATCGAACAAACAATCTACCGCAGCTATCCGGGCTTTGACTGTACGGCAATTGCGGGCGGCGATGCCCAAAGTCGCAGTTACGAACGCCCGCCACTTAATATCGGTTACGAACATATTAATCCCGATGATTTGTTGAGTCAAGTTGAAAGAGTTGCTGCCGAAGCTATTGAGAAAGTCCGCGCTCCTAAAATCCCGGCTGGTATTTGCAAATCCCTGATTCTTAAGCCGACAAATTTGTTTTTGACAATCCACGAATCAGTAGGACATCCAACTGAATTAGACCGGGTTTACGGCTACGAATCTAATTTCGCTGGCACGAGCTTTGCTACTACTGATAAGTTAAATAAACTGCAATATGCTGCACCTTGGGTTAATTTTAAGTGCGATCGCACTCAACCGGGCGGTCGCGGTACAATGGGTTACGATGATGAGGGCGTAAAATCACAAGATTGGTACGTTGTCAAGGATGGAATTTTAGTTGATTATCTCACTGACAGAGAGACGGCTTATCGCCTCGGACGCGGTAGCAGCAACGGTTCTGCTTACGCTGACAGTTGGTCGAGCGTGCCGATGGTGAGAATTCCCAATTTAGGATTGGAACCGGGCCCGGATGGCGGCAGCCATACTGCTACTTTGGCAGAGATGATTGCGGATACGGAAGACGGGATTTTAATCGACGGTATGGGTAGTTATTCGATTGACCAGCAGCGGCGCAATTTTCAATTCGGCGGCGATGCTTTTTGGAAGGTGGAAAAAGGTAAAGTTGTCGGTATGTTGAAGGATGTAACTTATCAGGCGATGACTACTGATTTCTGGAATCAAATAGATGCCATCGGGCCAGCTTCGGAGCTGGTTCAGTGCGGTACTCATATATGCGGAAAGGGCGAGCCGATGCAGGTTGCTCAAATGACTCACGCTTGTGTGCCGGTGCGAGTGAGGGATATTCAAATTGGGTAATAGGGCATGGGGCATGGGGCATCGGTTCTTAGTTATTAGTTAATTGCTAACAATACCCAATTCCCAATGTCCAATTTGCAATGCCCAATTCGCAATGCCCAATTCGCAATGCCTAATTACCAATCATGATTGTAACAACATCGCCCGCACTTTTAAGTGAAGACCAAGCCTTATCTGTAGTAGAAAAAGCAGTCAAACTATCCAAAGCAGAGGAAGTATTTGTCAGTCTCTCTACTGGCGAGGAATCTCTTTCGAGATTCTCGGAAAATCAAATCAGCCAAAATATCAGCAAAACTGTATTTAACCTGAGCATTACTAGCTATTTTGGCAAAAAAAGCGCCTCTGCTGCTGTTACAGAATTTGATGAAGATGCGATCGCCTCCGCAGTCAAGCGATCGGAAGAATTGGCCCGAATTGCGCCGGCAGACCCCGAATGGATGCCGCTGCTGCCGCCTCAAACCTACGATTTGCGATCGCCCGCATTCGACGCAGCAACCGCAACTGTATCGCCTCTAGCGCGGGCAGAAATGGTGCAGCAAGCGTGCGCGAGATCCTCCCAGGGGGGGGCTCATGGTTCGGGCACTTTGAGCGCTGAGGCGTCGCTGTACGCGATCGCCTCGTCAACCGGACTCCGCGCCTGCAACCACTCTACACACGCTGATTTCAGCTTTACTGCTCGCGTTGAAGACGGTTCTAGTTGGGCGAGGAGCACTGCTTGGAGTATCAACGAATTGCCGATCGCCCAATTAGCAGAACAAGTGCTCGATCGGGCGATCGCATCCCGCAACCCGCGCCCCATCACTCCGGGCGTTTATCCGGTAATCCTTGACGGCGCTGCTTTTGCAGGCTTGCTACCGTGGGTAATTTGGAGTTTGGATGCGAGGGCGGCGGATGAGGGGCGATCGTTTATGTCGATCGCCGATGCAGAGGGAAAACCAGCGGGAAACCGCGCGGGGGAACAACTTTTTAGCCCGTTAGTGCAAGTGCAGCGCGATCCGGCTCATCCTTTGCTGCGATCGAATACTTTTTTCGGCGACGGATTGAGCAATAATTATTTGGAAATCATCAAAGATGGCGTGCCTCAAAGTTTGTCTTATTCCCGCTACTGGGCCGCACAAAAAGGCAAAGAGGCAAAAGGTGCTTATTACCCGATCGTGATGACAGGTTCCGACCAAAGTTTAGCAGATTTAATTGCTCAAACCGAGCGAGGAATTTTCGTCAGTCGAGCTTGGTACGTGCGCTACGTTAATCCGAAAACATTGGAAGTAACGGGGATGACTCGCGACGGTACTTTTTGGATTGAGGATGGCAAAATTGCTTACCCGATTAAAAACCTGCGTTTCAATCAAGTTTTACCTGATATGTTGCGCGATGTGGATGCAGTTAGTGCGGTGAAGCGTTACGGCAGTAATGTCGTGCCCGGAGTGCGCGTGAAAGCTTTTAATTTTACGAGTATTACTGACAGTTTGTGACTTGCAAGGGTGAGGTGCGCGGAAACCCACCGGGAGGAGTCAGAATTATTCATCTCTCTCTTCTCTTTATCTGCGTCAATCCGCGTCAATCTATTGTCATCTGCGGTTCTAGAAATTCTCTTTTTTTAACCGCAGATACAGGCAGATAAACACAGATTAACGCAGATGAATTATATCAATTGCGGTTGCACCGTCGGTGATTGTTGGCTGTTGACTCGATTTTACAATTCCGATGGTACCGGATTTGATATAATTTAGGGCGAGCGAGAAAAACCAATTCCCAATTCCCAATTCCCAATTATCAATGAATCAATATTTTGCTACAGTTGCGCGCGGTTTAGAAACTATTGCTGCCCAAGAATTAGAACGTTTAGGGGCCCAGGATGTCAAGCCAGATTTTACTGGGGTTTACTTTGCGGGCGATCGGGCTTTATTGTACCGCGTCAATCTTTGGTCGAGAACAATTTTTCGAGTGCTAATGCCGATCGCCGAATTCCGGTGTTACAACTCGGATATGCTCTACCGCGAAGTGCAGAAAATCCCTTGGGACGAATACTTATATCCCGAAAATACTTTAGCAGTAAACTGCACAGGCGGCAACGAAAAGTTGAACCACACTCACTTTACAGCTTTGCAGGTCAAAAATGCGATCGCCGACCAACAGCGCCTTCAATTTAACAAGCGTTCTAATGTTGATGTAGAGCATCCCGATTTGCTAATTAACCTTCACATTCATCAAGATAAAGCTATTTTAAGTTTAGACAGTTCTGGCGGTAGTTTGCACCGCCGGGGATATCGACCGGCGATGGGGCTTGCTCCCCTCAAAGAAACCCTAGCTGCGGCTTTGTTGGAGATGGCAGAATGGACGCCAGATTTGCCGTTTTTAGACCCGATGTGCGGTTCTGGAACTTTGCCTTTGGAAGCGACTTTAAAGGGATTGAATATTGCACCGGGATTGTTTCGAGAAAAGTTTGGATTTATGACTTGGCGGGATTTTGACGAACCTTTGTGGGATAAATTGTGGGCCGAAGCTGAAAATAGCGAATTGCCGGAGCTTAAAGAGGTGATTGCAGGGTGCGATCGCGATTCTGATATGTTAACTCAAGCTCGCACGAACGCGCAGCAAGCGGGTATTTCCGGTAAGATTCAGTTTGCTCAAACCGAGTTATCTCAGTTGGAAGCACCCGCAGACAGAGGCGTTCTGATTTGCAACCCTCCCTACGGAGAGCGGCTCGGAGATGCTAGCGAATTAGGAGATTTGTACAAGATGTTGGGGGATATTTTCAAGAATCGTTTTAAAGGTTGGAATGCGTTTATTTTGACTGGGAATAAGGAGTTGGGTAAAAAGGTTGGACTCAGGACATCGCGGCGGATTCCGGTTTTTAATGGATCGATTCCGTGTACTTTGCTCAAGTATGAACTGTATTAGGGGATGGGAGCAGGGAAAATAGCGGTAATCAGGAAGCTACTACAAAAGTGGAGAACGAAGAAAGCACAAGAGAGGTGACAAGGCAGAGAGAGGCACTAATAGTAAAGGAAAAAAAGAATATCTGCCGAATTAAATGGCTCAACAATAATCAAATTCAAATACCGACTGGGGAAATTATTTCACCTTTATCGGAGGTGTATCACCGCTCATCCCTCTATCGGCAACAAAGAAACGTGAGCGGAAACAATCTTCCAGCCTTCAGGAAACTTTCGCCACATCTGACTCTGCCGCCCCAGCCGCACCACTCCATCCATCACACGGCGAAATTCCAGCGTCACAGCGGCTGTGTCTGCATCGAATGTCACGACTTTGAGGTTGAACATTTCTCGATCGACATTTACAGGCGATCGTCCTTTGCGAAAAGCCCTCACCTCATCGCTCCCGTACAGGTTCTCCGTCACCCCAAACCGCACCACTTCCGGCGCATCCCAGAACAAATTATCGAGAGTTTCAATATCATTCGTACAAAGAGCTTTTTCGTATTTTAAATATAGTTCAGTTAACTCAGCCACCACACCAGAATCATTGATAACAGTCATAAATTATAGATTTTAAAACTCTTAATTTTCACAAGTTTTGTTGGCAATAAGCACTTTATTCCTTATTGCCAACAAAACTAATTACTGGAAATTAATGCTCAATTTTGAGCGAAATAATCTTGTCACCTTGGCGGATAGCATTGACGACAGACATATCCTCAGTTTTGCCAAAAGTTGTATGAACTCCATCTAGATGAGACTGGGGAGAATGGCAAATAAAGAATTGGCTGCCACCCGTATCGCGGCCTGCGTGAGCCATCGATAAAGTTCCTGCCAAGTGTTTGTTGGAGTTAATTTCGCACTTGATTTTGTAGCCGGGGCCGCCCGTTCCATTGCCTTTGGGACAGCCACCTTGAATCATAAAGTTAGGAATGACTCGGTGAAAGGACAATCCATCGTAAAAACCTTTTTCCGCCAAGTCAACAAAATTCTTCACTGTGTTAGGCGCATCCGCATCGAACAATTCCAAATTGATTGTGCCTTTGTCGGTTTCCATAATAGCGCGGGTCATGATTTCTCCTGGCTTCCTAAAATGAGTGTGTTGCCTGCGTTTTAATTGCGGACTTCGCTTTTATAACCACAGGTTTCAAACTGTCGTTATATTGTGGCTTTCAGAAGTGTAGCATATTCCCGCAACTCTCATAGGACTTATGTGTGCTTTCTGAGGAAACTCGGTTTATTGCGAGATTTCTGGTTAGCAAAGCCAATATTTTCGGAGACACCGGGTTTGTTACCCTCTGTCATATTTTAATTGTTGGTCACTTGCGGGTGTTCGGGTTCTTCCTGAATATCGTTCATATTAAAAATGAAAGGAACCCGACTCGAACCTGCGCCCATAACCAGCACTTTTGGCATCTGAGCGCCGCCGCTTCTCCAAGCTTCGATCGCCTCTTTTTGCAGAACTAAATTGCCGCCCTGAGCCTTCAAAGTTTCAGCCAAAAGTCTTTGAGCTTCCGCCCTACCTTGAGCGCGGTTAATGTCAGCTTGAGCCTGCTGTTCTGCTTCCTGAGCCACATAAACAGCTCTTTGCGCCCGCTGTTCAGCGACCTGTTTCTCTTCAACCGCTTTTGCAAAATCTGTGGAGAATCGAATGTTAACAACGCTCGTATCGAGCACGATTACATCATACTTGGATAGCCTTTCCTTCAGCGCAGTATCAAAGTCTCGCTTCAGTTCACTTCTTTGAGTAATAGATTGTTCGGCAGTTCTGAGTGCAGCCGCTGTTTTAAATGCTTCTTGCGTCTGAGGAGCAATAATTTTTGAGACTATATTTTCCAAAGTTCCTTGAGTCCTTCTGATATCCACTATTTTCTCAGCATCAAGGCGAAAATTGATCGCAAAACTAGCATTTAAATCCTGAAGATCTTTAGTAGCACTCTGGGCGGGAACTTCAAATTTTTGCACTGTTACATCGTACACATCTACCTTGGATATTAGCGGGGGTCTGAGGTGAAACCCCTCTAACAATGCTCCATCTGTGGCTTTTCCTAAAACGCTGACAACGCCTGCTTCGCCTGGATTGATGACGACAAAAGAGTTTAATCCGAGGAGTAGCGCGCCTACTAATAGAATCCCAGCGAGTGCTGATGATATGCTCTGGAAATTTTGACTTTTCAAAATACACGCTCCTTTGTGATAATTTCATTATAATGGTTAAATAGATTCGGTTGCCTCTAAAGTCTAAAATCTAAAATTAAAATCTAAAATGGATGGGGTTGCCTCTCAAATATAAGAGGGATTGACGGATGGTCAAAATTGTTAAATATCCTCGAACTTATCACATCGAAGGTTCGCGTTTCCAACCGGGTGATGAAGACCTCGACAGCGTGCCATTTAGCGCCCTGATCGATCGCCCTCTAATTATAGAAGAAAAGGTAGACGGCGCTAATACAGGCATCAGCTTCGCACCAGATGGACAAATTCTGCTGCAAAGTCGCGGCCACTATCTCACTGGCGGGCCGAGGGAAAAACATTTTAACTTATTCAAACAGTGGGCTTTCAGTCTCAGCGGGGCGTTGGGAGAAGTGCTGGGAAATCGCTACATTCTTTACGGCGAATGGCTGTATGCGAAACACACTGTTTTTTATGATTTTTTGCCGCACTATTTTATGGAATACGACGTGCTCGACTTAGAAACAAATCAATTTTTGAGTACAGAATCCCGCCGCAAGTTGTTAAACCGACTGCCGTTAGTGTCCGTTCCCGTGCTGTTTTCTGGAGTGCTGAAATCGCCCAAGCAAATGATGCAGTTTATGGAAAAATCTAATTTTATTCAACCTGGACATTTGGATCGATTGCGTTTGTACTGCCGGGAATTGGGATTAGATGAAGAACGGTGTTTGAAAGAGACTGACAAGAGCGAGATTATGGAAGGTCTGTACATTAAAATCGAAGAAGATGGCATAGTAAAAGCGCGTTACAAATACGTGCGTGCCAGCTTTTTGACTGCTATTAAAAATGCCGAAGGACATTGGCTCAATCGCCCAATTGTACCCAATATTCTGCGTCCCGGTGCAGATTTATTTAATTTTAGTTAACCAGCAGGTGAATTTATGAATACACTGTTATCGCCCTTGCCAACTTGGACTTTTCCCTTTTGTCCCCAACCCCCCGATTGGTTCCTGGATTGGGAGGGTATTCAAAATCATTTCGACTGGATTGACAGCCTTAAAGGATGTCAGCAAGATCCGATTTACCATGCCGAAGGAGACGTTTTAATTCATACCAGAATGGTCTGCGAAGCATTAACATCTTCTCCAAATTGGCGGCAACTTCCCGAAAAAGAACGATCGATACTTTTTGCCGCCGCTTTGCTGCACGATGTCGCAAAACCAGCCTTTACAAAAATAGAAGCCGACGGCAGAATTAGTTCAAAAGGTCACGCCCGCCAAGGTGCGAGAATGGTCAGACAAATTTTATCTCAATTCGAGCCGCCTGTGCAGTTTGAGATTCGCGAAACAGTGGTGGCGATCGTCCAATTCGACAGTTTACCCATCTGGCTGATCGACAAACCCAACCCGCAGCAGTCTGTAATTAAAGTGAGTCAAGTTGTCCGCTGCGATTTCCTCGCACTTTTAGCCGAAGCAGACGTGCGCGGCCGCCACTGCGCCGACAAACAAGAATTGCTCGATAAAATACAACTATTTCGGGAGTTTTGTCAAGAAAATAATTGTTTGGATTCTCCCCGACAATTTCCATCAGCACACAGCAGATTTATCTACTTCCGCAAAGAGAACGGCAACCCGGATTACGAAGCATTTGACGATACTCGATGCGAAGTAATTTTGATGTCTGGCTTGCCAGGAAGCGGTAAAGATTATTGGATTCGGAAAAATCTGCCAGATTTGCCAGTAATCTCGCTGGATGCACTGCGAAAAGAGATGAATGTGCCTCCCGACGAAACACCTGGAAATGTGGTGACAGCCGCAAAAAAAAGAGCACGCGAATACATGAATGAGGGGCGCTCTTTTGTGTGGAACGCCACGAATACTACTAAACAAATGCGGCAGCAATTAATTAATTTTTTTGCTGCTTACCAAGCGCGCATTCGCATTGTTTATCTAGAAGTACCTCTAGAAGAAATAGTGCAGCGGAATCGATCGCGCACAGCAACAGTACCGGAAGCAGTCATTCGCAAATTAGCTGCGCGGCTGGATATTCCAGATATCACAGAAGCGCATCAAGTCGAGTGGATCGTTAACAATTAATCTCCCTTTTTACCTCAAACTGTTAGAGCCCCGACTTCTTAAAGAAGTCGGGGCTCTGGGCATTAGGTTTGGGGTTTCCCTTGATATCAATGAGTTTGATAATTTTCCTCAGTCCAGCAGCGCGGCAGAGCTTCACCGGAAGGAAAGACTAAATTACTTTTTGCAAAAGTTGCTTTCTCTTGCTCTTCCTGACCAGCTTGATTTTTTCCCGGCACTTCTTGTTTTGTAGGGCTGATTAAAGCATCTACATCGAGGATTTCTATCAAGTCGCCTGATTCTTTTTCTTGTAAAAGCATAGTTTTTCCGTGAAGGGTAAATGCGAGTTAGGGTTTGAGGACAACTTTGATGCAGTTGTCTTTTTTGTTTTTGAAAATGTCGTAGGCGTGGGGCGCTTCATCCAATTTCATTCGGTGCGTAATTACGAATGACGGGTCAATTTCGCCTTTTTGAACGCGATCGAGCAAAGGCCGCAAATAGCGGTGAACGTGCGTCTGTCCCATTTTCATGGTCAAGCCTTTGTTGAAAGCTGCACCTAATGGCACTTTGTCAACGAAACCGCCGTAAACGCCGGGAATTGACACTGTGCCACCCTTGCGACACGCGAGGATCACTTGTCGCAGGGCGGTGGGTCGATCGCTCTCCAAACGCACGGCTTGCTTGGCTTTGTCGTACAAAGCGTCGAGACCGGTGCCGTGGGCTTCCATCCCCACCGCGTCGATGCAAGAGTCGGGCCCGCGTCCCCCCGTCATTTCGGTGACTGCTTCCCCGGCGTCCATTTCTTCGTAGTTGATGATTTCAGCTTTGGCTGCGGCCGCCATTTGCAAGCGTTCCGGTATGCGGTCGATCGCAATTACTCGATCGGCCCCCAGCATAAACGCGCTTCTGATCGCAAATTGTCCGACTGGCCCGCATCCCCAAACAGCTACAGTATCCCCCGGCTGAATGTCGCAGTTTTCGGCCGCCATGTAACCGGTAGGAAAGATATCGGTGAGGAACAATACTTGTTCGTCAGAAAGTCCGTCGGGAATTTTTAAAGGGCCGACATCTGCAAACGGAACTCGCGCGTATTCTGCTTGTCCGCCTGCATAGCCGCCCGTTAAATGCGAGTAGCCAAACAGTCCCGCCGGGGAATGACCGAACATTTTTTCAGCCAGCCCAGCATTGGGGTTGGAGTTGTCGCACAGGGACCACAAATCGCGGTTGCAAAAAAAGCAACTGCCGCAAGAAATAGTAAAAGGAATGACGACGCGATCGCCCTTTTTTAAGTTCTTGACTTGGCTGCCGAGTTCGACTACTTCCCCCATGAATTCGTGCCCCATGATGTCGCCCGATTGCATTGTCGGGATGAAGCCATCGTAGAGGTGCAAATCCGAGCCGCAGATTGCTGTAGACGTGATTTTAACTATCGCATCGCGCGGGTTGATAATTGTTGGGTCTGGTACATTATCAACTCGCACATCATTTGCTCCGTGCCAGCAAAGAGCTTTCATTATTTCGTTCTCCTCTAGTTAACTACTAGCTAGCAAATTTTTGCTTCTAAATCTTAAATTTACTGCGCCGATAAATTACCTGATTGGATGTTTTAATTTTAAGCATATAAAATATAATTTCTCTCTATCCGAGGTATAATTTATAAATCTATCTTCCGGCTGTTTTCAATAACAAAAATGTAAAGTTTATCCTCCAACTAAAGTGTGGGGGATTTCACATTCTTCTGTTATGCCCCAACAGTTATAGCAACCGCGCCCGACGGTTAGAACGTTCTTAATTGCTGAAACCGTTGCGAAAGATTGTTTCTTCCTTCTCTCGCAACGATAACTAAAGCCTTCTTCCTTCTCTTCTAGGTAACTAAAGCCTTTTTCCTTCTTACTTTTTACTTCTTATTTCTTCCTTCAACATCTGCTATAACAGCTAACAACTACATAGCTGAGATTGTTTTTGTTGATCGCCCAGCGCTCCCCTCTCACAATCAATAAAATTTCCGCATTTTGCCTCACTATAGCCGATATTTTGGCTCACTTTAGATAAAGAGCGACCGAAAACTTCTCACGTAAAAGCGGGTTTATCAATTATTAAGCAGGGTGCGTGACTTTTGTATAGCTCAACACTTGACCCCAATCAGGAGAATCCTGCACCCTGCTTAAGGAGGATTAATCGTCAAATATTGTATATTAGTTAGAGCTAAAAGCCGAGCTTGCGCTAAAGTTGTTAAAGATTAAAATTTATCGATCGCCTTTTATGCCTTACACTGCATCTACCCCAACAGACCCCAGTCAACCCAACATCCGCAATGCCGACCACCGCCTACTAGAATTCACCAAGCTGACGCCGATGATGCAGCGGTATGTGGAAGTGAAAGAACAGTATCCCCACGCACTTTTATTGTTTCGAGTCGGAGATTTCTTTGAGTGTTTTTTCCAAGATGCAGTTACGATTTCGCGGGAATTAGAACTTGTTTGTACGAGTAAAGAAAGCGGCAAGGAAATCGGCAGAGTGCCGATGACAGGAGTGCCGCACCACGCCCTAGACCGCTACACTTCAATGTTAGTAGAAAAAGGCTATGCTGTGGTAGTTTGCGATCAAGTGGAAGATGCCTCGATTGCTGCAAAAGAAGGCCGCCAAGTCAAGCGAGAAATTACCCGCATTCTTACTCCCGGAACTTTGACTGATGACGGAATGCTCAAACCCAGACAAAATAATTTTTTAGCAGCAGTCGTCATTGCTGGGGAACATTGGGGATTGGCTTATACAGATATTTCTACGGGAGAATTTGTCACTACCCAAGCAGATAGTTTAGAACAATTAACCCTAGAATTACTGCGTTTGCAGCCTTCGGAAGTCTTGGTACCGACTAATGCGCCGGATTTGGTGACTATGTTGAGGCCCGGAGAGAAATCAGAGCATTTGCCCGATTGTTTGCCGAATTCGTTTTGCTATTCTTTGCGATCGCAAATTCCGTTTACTTTGTCCGAAGCAAAACAGAGAATCCTGCAAAAGTTCAAAGTGCGATCGCTTGAAGGTATGGGATGCGGACACCTTTCCCTCGCAGTGCGCGCCGCAGGCGGTTTGTTGCAATATCTCGAAGAAACTCAAAAGGAAAAAGCAGTTTCTTTGCAAAGATTGCACACTTACACTCTCACCGATTTTCTCATCCTCGACTACCAAACCCGCCGCAATCTCGAAATTACTCAAACAGTGAGAGATGGGGTTTTTCACGGTTCGCTGCTGTGGGCTATAGACAAAACCAGCACCGCAATGGGAGGCCGCGCTTTGCGCCGCTGGGTGCTGCAACCTTTGCTCAGCATTAAAGGCATTTGTGCCCGACACGACACGATTCAAGAATTAGTAGAAAATAACGCCCTGCGCCAAGATTTGCAGCAGTTGCTGCGCCAAATTTACGACATCGAAAGACTGACAGGCCGCGCCGGTTCAGGAACAGCTAGCGCGCGGGATTTGGTGGCTTTAGCTGATTCTCTCGGAAAACTGCCGGCATTAGCCTCGATCGCAGCCCAAGGGCGCTCGCCCTATTTGAAAGCGCTGCAAAATGTACCGCCAATTCTAGAAGAATTAGCAAGTAAAATTCACGCTCATTTAGTTGATGAACCGCCGATTCATTTAAAAGAAGGTGGTTTGATTCGACCGGGAATCAATGCCATGCTAGATGAAATGCGCCACACTGCATCAGCCGACCAAGAATGGATTGCAAATTTAGAAGCAACTGAGAGAAAAAGAACGGGAATTTCTAATTTAAAAGTAGGCTACAATAAAGCTTTTGGCTATTACATCAGCATTACCAAATCGAAAGTAGACCAAGTGCCGAAGGACTACACTCGCAAGCAAACTCTCACCAATGAAGAACGCTACAGCACTGAAGAATTAAAAGAAAGGGAAGTGCGAATTCTAACAGCGCGGGAAGATTTAAATCAATTGGAATACGATATTTTTGCTCAAGTGCGATCGGAGGTAGGAGAACACGCCGAAATTATCCGCAACGTTTCCCGCGCCGTGGCGGCGGTCGATGTTTTGTGCGGTTTGTCCGAAGTAGCAGTTTACCAAAATTACTGCCGCCCGACTATGACAGAAAGCCGGGAAATTAAAATTATTGAAGGTTGTCATCCTGTGGTGGAAAAGTCTTTGCCGCCGGGATTTTTTGTACCTAATTCTGCTTTTTTGGGTCGGGAAGACTCGTTAAATCGCCCAGATTTAATTATTTTAACCGGGCCGAATGCTAGCGGGAAAAGCTGCTACTTGCGACAGGTGGGTTTGATCCAGTTAATGGCGCAGATGGGCAGTTTTGTGCCGGCAAAAGCTGCGAGTTTGGGAATTTGCGATCGCATTTTTACCCGCGTCGGTGCAGTAGATGATTTGGCAACGGGTCAATCTACCTTTATGGTGGAAATGAACGAAACTGCAAATATTCTCAATCACGCCACGCCGCAATCATTAGTTTTGTTAGACGAAATTGGCCGGGGAACGGCGACGTTTGACGGACTTTCTATTGCTTGGTCTGTGGCAGAATATTTAGCAACTGAGATTCGGGCGCGGACAATTTTTGCGACTCACTATCACGAATTGAATGAGTTAGCTTCTATTTTAGATAATGTCGCAAATTATCAGGTGACAGTTAAAGAATTGCCGGATCAAATCGTATTCCTGCACCAAGTTCAGGCGGGAGGTGCTGACAAATCTTACGGCATTGAAGCGGGGAGATTAGCCGGTTTGCCACCGTCGGTGATTGACAGGGCGAGACAGGTGATGAAGCAGATTGAGAAACATAGCAAAATTGCGATCGGGCTGCGGAAAGGTGTTAAAAAAAATGGTAGAAAAGAGTCGGAGGGCGAACAGTTGGATATTTTTGATGATTGAAATTTCCGGTGGTAAAAAAAGTTTGTAGTAACTTCTATATTGCACCATTTTCAATAAGCCTTTCAGGGGCGGGCAGGATGCCCAACCCCTACTCCCCACAAGAAAATTTAATTTTTGTGGCACAGGCATCCTGCCTGTTCTTGAGCATGGTGCAAGAGCTCAGTTACTACTTTTACAACAAACCAGGAACGCTGCAACAACTCTAACGTCCATTTTGCAACTTTCTTACCTCTTTGTGCACGCTCATCCCAATTTCCAAAGCCTCATTTAGCAACCGGCCGTATTCAGTCGCCCGATCGCTCACATCCATCGCCATCAAAGCAGCTAAATTACTTTCAATATTAGCAAATAGCTCGTAACGGCGACCGATAAATTGCTGATTCTCCCTGAGAATTCTTTCTGTTTTCAAAGCACAGACTAAACTTTCTCTAGTAATTTTTAATGCCTCAATTGCATCTCCTCGGTTAATTAAGTTGGCTTGTAAATTGCCAGCATCCGTTAGGCGATCGATAATATCTAAAGCCTGAATTACCTCATGATACTTCTCAACTTCATCCAGCAGACCCGCCAGCGTTGCCAGAGGCTTGGCCTTAACCCATTTATAGATGTTCCAAGCAACAGTAATCGCCAGCGACAAACCCAAAGTTATTTGTAAAACCCGGACAAATATCTCTGAATCGCTAAATAAACCAACATTATGTTTATTAGCCAGTAAAGCAACAGGCAGCGAAACAACTAATGTCACGCAAAATATCAGCAACTCATTCACCAAAAGAGAAAACAGCTTTTTGCCGTCCCGGAGTGCAGCAGGTCGGTAAAAATCCGCTGCAAAACCGTCGCTCAAAGCTATTCCACTCAAATCCTCCAACTCCTTATCAGAAATTTTTAACTGTTCCAAATCCGCTTGTATCACTCTTCAAAATCTCCTTTAATTGGAATTAATTACGATCCTCCCAGAGACATAATTGATTGCCACAGACTCATATAAAAATTGCTTTCTCGGTCTCGGAACAGTTGAAAAGCCATTCCCGGCGACCCCAAAAACGGTCTCAGCGTCCATCCCAACTGAGTCCCAACAAACGCATAAAGTCCCAACCAAAAGCGCAAAATATTTAACCTGATGTCTTTGCCTTCCGCATCTTGTTCTGAAAGAAAGTGCATTCCTTGATAAATGAAACTTACTCCCAAAAATCCTGTGATTGCCATGATAGCAACATTCAGCAACAGATAAAAATTGTAATTGGTACTGCTTATGAGGAAAAACAAACTAACAGGTGCAAATCCAAACAGCAAAACGCTAATCATCGCCATCGCTGTCATCAACAATGTCAAATACTGTTCAAAAGTTCGTTTAGAACCAAACATGACATTAAAAAAGTACAGTGTGGGAAAGCAGATAATCAGCGTCAGCAAGTAAAGTGCTGGCAACTTAATTGCTGAAACTAGACATTGCATCCACGTACTAGAGGCACCTAATATCGCTCCGTAAATGCCAAAAAATACGGTACTAGAAATCAACAAACCGAAAATTTTAGATTTGAGCTTGACACCTTGGCGAATTTCTTCAAGAAATTGTTGCCGTTCCCGCAGCAAATACATTACTACTGAAAAATATTTCACGGGCTCTCCTTGTGACTGATGCGACTCCGAATCAGTCATAACTCAAGCTGAGTTCGATCGGCAATCTTGCCAAACCAGGGCACTCTATGTTAACTAATGATTCTTGTACCCTGCTCACCGCAAGCTGAGAGGTGGAGGCGTTTTGAGAGATACTTGCCCAGCTAAACGGCTCAAACTGAATACAGTTATGCTTTGTATTCCATTTGTATTCATTTGTCTCCAAATTGTCTCCAAAAAGGGCGATCGGGTAGTCATTGGATACTCAGTTGATACTCAGTTTGGTCGTTCCGTAGTCAAATCGTAGTCATTTTGTCTCCAATTTGTATCCAATTTCTAGTCAATCCGACCGCTTGACAACCGAAAAAATCAGCAATAAAAAACCTCAAACCGTTGATTTATCGTTGGCTTGAGGTTCTTATAGGCGCAAGCGGGCAGCGGGAATCGAACCCGCATAGTTAGCTTGGAAGGCTAAAGTTTTACCACTAAACTATGCCCGCGCACAGAAACTAAACATACCACAAGTCTCTGGGGATTGCAATAGGCCTGTGCAAAAATTTTGAAGACCTCCCTCACAGTGGCTGAATCGGGGCTGAATCGGGACTTGCGGCCCGATCGCCGCCTCGCCCCAAAAATCCCCGTCTCCGATGCTGCGTAAGACTTTACGGGTGGAAATAATCGTAAATTTGCTGCGCCAGACGCGGGCCAATCCCAGAAACTTCTG
The DNA here is from genome assembly GCF_036700965.1 of Microcoleus sp. Pol8_D6. Lineage (NCBI taxonomy): Bacteria > Bacillati > Cyanobacteriota > Cyanophyceae > Oscillatoriales > Microcoleaceae > Microcoleus > Microcoleus sp. Pol8_D6. Next base: position 162,746 of record NZ_JAUBPW010000003.1, read on the forward strand.
CCAACTGTTCGGGAGTCGCTAAACGGAGGTAGTCGATCGACCGAAAATGTGCCAACAATTGTTTTTGTCGGTGGTGTCCCAATCCGGGAATTTCATCAAGGCGCGATCGCTTCATTCTCTCGCTTCTTCGATCGCGGTGAAAACTCACAGCAAATCTGTGGGCCTCATCCCGCACCCGGCGCAATAATTGTACCCCAGGCTGCTCAGAATTAGTTTGCAGCGGCAAAGATTCCCCCGGCAAAAATATCTCCTCTCGCTGCTTTGCCAAACTGACAACGCGCAACTCTTCTAGCAAATTCATTTTCCGCAAAACAGCCACAACTGCTGACAGTTGACCTTTGCCGCCATCTATCATAATTAAGTCGGGTTTGTCGGAAATAGTATGAGAAACAGAAGAAAAACTACTGATTTCTTCCGGTTCTCCTAAATTACTCAATTCATCTTCCTTTTTTTTATCCGTTAAATCCGCTACAAAATCCGTTGCCGAACTTTCTTCTTCCTTCAATCCTCGGAATCGGCGACCGATAACTTCTGCTAAACTAGCAAAATCATCAGAATGACCCGATTTAATTTCAGGATTTTTAATTTTGTAATGGCGGTAGTGTTGATTGGCCGGCAAACCGTCAATAAATACGACGCGGGAAGCTACGGCGTCAGAACCTTGAATGTGAGAAATATCGTAACCTTCAATGCGGCGAGGAACTTCTGGCAAATCGAGAATTTCTGCTAAATCTTCCATTGCTTGAGAATTGCGATCGCTCAATCTTTGCATTCTCGCCAATTCATACTCAGCATTGCGTTCCACCATCTCAATCAACTCAGCCTTAGTTTGGCGCTGCGGCGTCAAAATCGTAACTTTTCGTCCCTTACGGTTGCTCAACCAATCTGCTAATATTTCCGCTTCTGGCAAGTCGTACTGCACAGAAATTTCGCTGGGAATTTCTACGGATTCGACATTTTGATAGTGTTCTTCCAACACCCGCTGCAAAATCGCTCCGGCCTCTACCCCCCCCGATTGTAGGGGCGGTGCCCCCGTGCCCGCCCTGGGTTGGGGAGGTATTTCCGCCATAAATCCCAATCTTCCGACTAATTGACCGGCCCGAATTTGGAACAATTGAACGCAAGCGTGCTGGGTGTCGGCCGCAAGTGCGATCGCATCTCTAGAAACCGTATCGTCGGGCAAAGACACTTTTTGACCCGCACTCAAAGACTGCAAACCCTTAATTTGGTCGCGAATGCGCGCCGCCATTTCAAAGTTTAAATTTTCCGCCGCTTGTTCCATTTGGGGCGCTAACAAATCGAGTAATTCCTCAGTTCTTCCCTGAAAAATCATCGCTACTTTTTGGATGATTTTTCGATATTCTTCCGGCGAAGTTAACCCTTGACAAACTCCAACGCAGCGCCCGATGTCGTAGTTCAAACAGGGACGGTCTTTAAACAGCGGTTGAGGGCGCTGCCGCAGGGGGAAAATTCGCTTAATTAAATGTAGCGTAGTCCGCAGCGCCCCTGTATCGACGTAGGGGCCGTAATAGCGGTCTTTGGCACTACCTGCGCGGCGTTTGCGGGTGATAAAAATGCGCGGGTATTCCTCAGACCAAGTTATGCACAAATAAGGATATTTTTTATCATCTTTGAGGAGTACATTAAAGTAAGGTTGGTGCTGTTTTACGAGGTTTGCTTCTAAAGCTAAAGCTTCCGCTTCTGTGTCGGTGGCGATGAATTCTATTTCGCGCACTTGCTGCACCATCATCGCGATGCGGGGACTGAGATTTTGGCTTTCGCGAAAGTAGGAACGGACGCGGTTTCGGAGTTTTTTGGATTTGCCGATGTAAAGGATGCGATCGCTCTCATCGCGCATTAAATATACACCAGGAACCGCCGGAATTTCTTTGAGGCGACTTTCTAGGCGTTCCGAGTCTTTAACTAACGGCAGAGTTTTTGTGGATGGCATTGCAAGCTATCTCAGCAAAATAGAGACTGATTGTACACTCTTTTATTTTACCTTAATTAGGTCGATTTTGACTGCTGCGACCGTCGCCAAACGCACCGATTAAACTGGAAAATCAGTTACAGTATCTGAGATAAAAACTTGCGGGTGCGTTCTTCCTTCGGGTTCTGAAAAAACTCTTCTGGTTGGGCTTCTTCCACTAAAACGCCGCCATCCATCAATACAATGCGATCGGCAACTTCGCGCGCAAACCCGACTTCGTGAGTCACCACTACCATTGTAATTCCTGTTTGAGCCAAATTTCGCATTACATCTAACACTTCCCGCACCATCTCCGGGTCTAATGCTGATGTCGGTTCATCAAACAGCATGATTTTAGGCTGCATGGCTAGAGAACGTGCAATAGCGACCCGCTGCTGCTGTCCTCCAGACAACTGTCCGGGATATTTTTTTGCTTGTTCCAAAATTCCCACTCTTTCTAACAGTTGCATTGCAACTTCTTCGGCTTTTTTCTTCGGCCAGCGGCGCACCCATACTGGCGCTAGCATGACGTTTTGCAATACTGATAAGTGGGGAAATAGGTTGAATTGCTGAAACACCATTCCTACTTCGCGGCGAATTGTCTCGATGTTGCGTAAGTCGTGGGAAAGTTCGATTCCGTCGATCGTAATTTTACCTTGTTGGTATTCTTCTAAGGCGTTGAATGTGCGAATAAACGTCGATTTTCCCGAACCAGAGGGCCCCATCACGACAACGACTTCGCCCCGGTCTACGGTCATGCTGACGCCGCGCAGTACGTGAAATTGTCCGTACCATTTGTGGACGTTTTCTGCTACGATTACTCTTTCTGGGCTTGTTTGCTGAGTTTCCATAATTTTTGACTTTTTAACCGCAGATGAGCGCTGATGAACGCGGATGAACGCAGATATTTTTTTACCTTAGACCTACTCCTAATGTTCGCTCTATTTTGCGACTGGCTAGGGATATGGAGTAGCAAAATATCCAATAAATGATGCCTACGAAGATGTAAACTTCGGCGTACCTGCCAATATAGGATGGATTTGCTAAAACTGCGCGGGATATTCCGATTAATTCTAACATTCCGAATAGAGATAGCAGGGATGTATCCATGAATAATCCGATGAATTGACCGCCGATCGCCGGAATGACAATTCGCAGTGCTTGAGGCAGTACAATGAGAATTGTAAGCAGGGGTGTATTGAGTCCGATCGACCTAGCTGCTTCTATTTGTCCCCTGGGCACGGCCTGCAAGCCACCGCGCACGTTTTCCGCCAAGTAAGCTGCACTGAATAGAGTCAGTCCCGCAATCGCTCTAATTACTCTATCCAATTTGGGATATTCGGGCGGCAAGAAGAGTTGCAGCATCACTTGGCCTAAAAATAAAATGCCAATTAATGGTAAACCGCGAATAATTTCAATGTATAAGGTTGATAACAGTCTCACCACTGGCAAAGAACTTTGTCTGCCGAGTGCTAACAATACTCCCAAAGGAAAGGAAAGCACAATACTAATAACTGCTAAAAACAGCGTCAATACTAAACCGCCCCAATCATTTGTTGAAACTTCGCTCAAACCCAACCCGCCTTTAATTAACCACAAAACTATTGGGAAGGAAAGAACCCAGATTGCAGGCATCCAACTCATTATTTTAGGGTTAATTTGTCTCCCCGCCCAATAGCTAGCAGCCGCTACAATAATATTTGCTAGCAGGTAAAAACGAGATGTTAAGTCGATCGGGGAAATGACCGCACCCACAACCGCAGCACCGAGTATAATTAGTAAAAGCGGATTCCAAAGACGTTCTTGCCGCTGAATGTTTCCCCAAGTTAATCCTCCCAACAAGGCAATTATGGCCGTTACTATCCACAGCCGCCAGTAGGATTCGCGGGGAAATCTGCCGACAAAAAATAACGGCAAGTTGGCTTCTAACACGTGCCATTGAGCTTTGGTTGTTGCCCAAACAATAATTCCTTTAATAGTTTGGAAAGCGATAACTAGGCAAACTACCGTCAGAATGCTGTTGTACCAGGTACTAAATAAATTTTTGCGCGCCCAATTCCAAGGGGTAGGCGATTCGGTGGCTGGGGGCGGTAATATGGGGACAGTTTCCATATAGCGGTTTTCAATCCTATGACGTAGAGTAACAACCAGTTATTTTATTAACCCACGTAGGCGGGTTTTGTTTGTGTAGACGCGATTTCCAATCGCCACGGCTAAAAAAAATCCTACTTATTTTCGCCGATTTATCCAATCTTCTCCACCTGGTAACTGACTTAAATGCTGGGCTAACACTGCGGGTAAATCTTTGGCGGAATGGATATAAGTCAAGTTCAATAACCTCACAGCGGTTTGAAGAATCAGGTTTCTATCCATCATCTCTGCAAGTTGAAATTGAGTATAAACACCATTCAATACTTCCTCCGCAGCCTCTGCGATCGCATCCTCAATCACCTCCTCCTCTATAAAACTCTCCCATTCATCAGAATTGATGTAATAAGATGTTTTATTATCTTTAATATTTGCCTTCTTAATTTCTCGGATTGCATTGCGAATCGAACTTGCCCAAGAACCAGTTAATCGCTGTTCAACTTGATTTTTAATCAAGTGAATCAGCAAAACATTTAAAAAAGATTGGATTTGTCGCAAAATAGCCTGTTTGCTCATTCCATCTAACTCATCGACTATTGCCAAAGCATCCGTATACCTTCCTTCCAATATGCTCTTTCTAAGAGCAATTAATTCTTGTGTCATTTGATTCCCCTCCAATTTGATACTCGCAAGTCAAAGATAGTTGTGATTTATTTATTTATTATTGCTTAATCCTCAACTCACAAGTTTTAGTTACTCGGTCTAAGCTAAACTCACTGTATGCCATTTAACGCGCTCTCCTTTTATTTCCATTAAAATAGATTAAATATAAACTATTTACCTCTCCTTGATTTGTACGGTTTTATTGTACCAATTCATGAACAAAGAAACTATCAAACTAATTGTGAGGTATGTTACCATGATAATTAACATTGCTTCGATCGCCCGACCGGTCTGATTCAAGGTCGGAGAACCCACCACAAAATAAACGTCGGGATAAGCAACCGCAACCGCTAAACTCGAATTCTTAGCTAAATTCAGATACTGACTGGTTAAAGGCGGCACAATCACCCGCAAAGCTTGCGGCAAAATTACCATCCGCATCATTGTTCCAGACTTCAGCCCTAAAGACTTTCCCGCTTCCCACTGGCCTTTCGATACTGACTGAATTCCGGCCCGCACAATTTCTGCAATGTAACTGCCAGTATACAAGCTGAGTCCTGTCACCAAGGCGGCAAATTCTGGAGTTAATTTTAATCCTCCTTCGAGTTGCAATTCTGGTGTCAGGCGGGGGAAATCAAGACGAAAAGGCAGATTTTTGGTGATAATAAAAGCTAAGATTGCACTCAGCCCGATCGCACCTACAGCCCAAAACAACTGTCTTCCCGGCTTAGCTTCTTCCAACATCACCCGCGCCCGCCACATCCACAGCCCCGCCGCCGCCAAAACTCCCACAGTTAGCAAAATCACCCAAATCTCAAAACCCGGCAAAGCCACTGGCCAAGGTACACCAATGCCGCGATTTGTCAAGTAAATCGGCCCCCTCATCTGCTGATTGTCTTCCAGTTTTGGCAGGGAAATGAAAACTGCAAAATACCAGAAAAATAATTGCAGCAATAACGGCGTATTTCGCAAAATTTCCACATACAAACCAGCCAAACTCCGCAGCAGCCAATTGTCGGAAAGGCGCGCAATTCCTACCGTCAAACCCGCAACCGTTGCGAAAATAATGCCGATACCCATCACCCGCAGCGAGTTGATTAAACCGACAAAATAAGCTTGTCTGTAACTGTTGGCGGGACTGTAGGGGATTACACTTTCGCCGATGTCAAAAGATGCTTGGGAATTGAGAAAATCAAATCCAAATGCAATTCCCAGTTGCGAGTAATTGGCACTGAGATTGTCCCAGAGAATGGCAATAACAACTATTACTAAAATTAGGGAGATCGCCTGTCCGGCTATTTTCCAGAAGCGATCGTCCCGCAGCAGTGTTGATATATCTTTAAATTTGGGCAATTTCTGCGATTTGCCCGGTTGAGGTTCTGGATTCATAACTGTTTATTTAATGTATAGCCTTTCGAGTTCTCATATGAGGTACTATAGGGCATAGGGCATAGGGCATAGGGCCTACCTCACTTTTTTGAGAACCGCTGTAGATCGAACTATACCTAACTTTAGCCTGCTTAAAATATCTTGTAGGGTACAGCGAGAAAGCACCTTAAAAGTCGGGTAAGCGCTGAGTACCTTGCTGTCTAAAATATCTTGTTGGTTAACTGTTAACAGTCAACAGTTAACAGTCAACAGTTAACTAAAATTAACGGAACGGCGGCGAGTAAAGCAAACCGCCATCTTTCCAGAGTCTGTTTTGACCCCGTTCTAACTTGAGTGTACTTTTGGGGCCGAGGTTGCGATCGTACATTTCCCCGTAATTCCCGACTTTCTTCACAACGCGGACTACGTAGTCGTTCGGGAGTCCCAAACCTTTACCTAAATCTCCTTCTGTTCCTAGCAAACGTTTGACGTTTGGGTCTGTAGTGCTTGCAACAATTTTGTCTACATTTCCCGAATTAATTCCCAAATCTTCAGCTTCAATCGCCGCAAAAACGATCCATCTCACCGCGTCAGACCATTTAGGATCGCCGCTTTTCACCGCTGGGGCTAACGGTTCTTTTGACATCACGATCGGCAAAACAACATTATTCTCGGAATTTGGCAGAGTTGTCCGCTTCGAGACTAGCTGCGATCGATCGGCTGTAACACCTTGACAGCGACCTTCTTGATAGGTAGCAAAGGTAGCATTCACATCTTCAAACACCACAGGAGTGTATTTAATTCCTAATTTTCGCATTTGGTCGGACAAATTTTGTTCGGTGCTCGTACCTGTCTGCACGCAGATAGATTTGCCCGCAAAATCTTTTAAACTTTTGATGCCACTATCTTTTTTGACCATGATGCTTTGAGAGTCATAAAAGATCACCGGGGCAAATTCCAGTCCGGTAGTGCTGTCGCGACTCGCGGTGTAGGTGGTATTTCGGCTGAGAATGTCGATTTCTCCGGCCTGCAAAACTGTAAATCTATCTTTGGCGTTGAGTTTTCGGTACTCGACTTTTTCTGGGTCGTCAAATATTGCCGCCGCCACAGCCCTGCACACATCCACATCCAGTCCCGAATATTTGCCTTTTTCGTCTACAAAGCTAAAACCCGGCAGTTCGCCGCTGACGCCACAAATCAGTTTGCCGCGGCTGACAATTGTATCTATCCGGCTGGAACCTTGTTGCGAGTTGCCACCTGCAGTAGTTGTTGCTGTTGTTTGTCCGGTTTGTGCCGATCGATCCCTACAAGATGCCAACGGTGTCACAAATAACACACTTGCTAGTAGCAGAAATCCCCATTTACGCATAGATTTTAGTAGAACGCTTTCCTGACAATCCTACCTTGTAGCTGTCGAGAACTGTGGCGATCAGCGATCTACAAAAGCCTCCGGCTTCAAATTAGCCATTCTGCATCCGGTGCTGCACTGCGGCAACTGCACCGACTACCCGCCTGTTTTTTTTTGAGCCAACTGGGATCCCAGAGTTAGAAACCCGGTTTCTGGCTGGAGGCCTGGTTGTCCAACCTAAGATTTATCCTCGAAACCCGGTTTCTTTTCTGCTATTTCTGCCCAGCGCGAGCGATCATCGCCGTTCCCTGGAATATTTATCCGATTTTGATTGAATCCGCTCACAGTAGCTCTGGTGCTAGCCGCTGCTCAGCTAAATCGCGGATTAGGGAAAGCCGAGACTGGATGTATTCGTCCAACACATCTGCTTCTTTGCCATTGAGCGCAGAGTTTGTCTTTAACTGCTTCAGCAGCCACTGTACCAGGGTGGCATCGTCTAAATTGACTAACAGAGTAGCTTGGGTGGTCTCAATTAATGACCAGAGTTGGCGTAACATGACTGGAGTCATAAAACCTCGTTGAGCGTAAATACGCACTTAATGGGCGGGGATAGCGAAAAGCGGGTCTTGGTGTCTCAAGCCGATAGACGAAAAGCACCCTTATGTCGATCGGCTTAATGATTATTTTATATTTGACCACAATAACTTAAGACAGTAGTGTCACAAGTTACAACACACAAGATGTTATAAGAGTTCCCAATTCCTTCACATTGAGATAAACATCTTGATAAAAGATTAACAATCTTTACACGCGCTCGCTCGCCGGGGCTGCCAAGAGCTGTCCGGGATCGCGCCCGATAGCCGGGTTCAAAAGAAAATTGATTGATTACTCAGCAGCCACCAACTTTTGAACCCTCGCCAGAATTATGTCTAATTCAGCGATGATTGTTGTAGCCCCCTCCAAATCATTAGACTCAGCCCGACTTTGAAGCTGATCTGCCATATCGGGCATTAACCGCACCGCCGCCGTAGCGCTAACACCTTTAATTTGATGAGCATGGCGGGCGAGTGTCTCCATATCTCCCGAGGCGATCGCCTCCTTAGCAGCTTCTAAATAACTAGCAGTATCCACCACAAAAGCTTGCAGTATTTCCCGCTCAAACTCTACATCAGCGCCAGAAATTTCGTGCAAACGTGCCATATCGACTACCGATTCGATATCGGGATCAGAATTTTGAAGTTCCTCGCCATTAAACTTGGGAGTTTCAATTTTTAGCTTCGCAGACCAATTTGCTAGTACCGATTTTAACTTTTCGATCGCAATAGGTTTGCTAATATAATCGTCCATGCCCGCTGCCAGACACTTTTCCCGATCGCCCTTCAAAGCATTCGCAGTCATTGCAATCACCACCGTCTTTTGATGCGGCTCCCTCTTCCCAGCAGCAACATCTGCAGCTTCCCGGCGGCGCAATTCCAGCGTTGCTTCGTAACCGTCCAAAATCGGCATCTGACAGTCCATCAACAAAATGTCATACTTTTTCAGAGCAACCATAGATAGCGCCTCTGCACCGTTATTGGCTACATCCGCAGTGCATCCCAAAACTCTGAGTTGATTGAGACCAACTTTTTGATTGATTGGAGTATCTTCAACTAACAAAATCTTTAAACTTGCTAACTCCCGGTTGTCAATAGCTGAGGCTCGATTGGACGTTGGGTTTGCCTGCGACTCATCAATCAGCGTGATCGGGGCGATCGCATTCGCCAAGCAATCAAATAGTCGGTGAGCTTTCACAGGTTTAGTTAAATACCCGCTAAAACCGCTATCTACCAAGCGTTTCGCCTCTGCAAGCTGAGTCATTGAAGTCAGCACCACCCAATGCGTCTGCTGCATTGCAGGCTCAGAAATCCTCAAGCGTTCGAGACTTCCCGCCACCATTTCGGGCAACTGAATATCAACCAAAACGATATCGTAAGGGGAATTAAGGCTGACAGCTTTGTACAGAGATGCGATCGTCATCCAACCGTTCTCAACCTCCTCAACATCCATTCCCCACACAACAGCCATTCTCACTAACACTTTTCGCACTGTCGGCTTGTCGCTGGCAACTAACATTTTTCGCCCCGCCAGCACCGTTTCAAAATTCACTTCGCACGCTGTACCGACAGCAGTTGAATTTTCCGCAACTGTCGGCACGGTAAACCAAAAAGTCGAGCCTTTGCCAGGGGTACTTTCCACACCGATTTGCCCACCCATCAACTCCACCAACTCCTTAGAAATAGCCAGCCCCAAACCTGTGCCACCATATTTTCTTGTCGTAGAGGCATCAACTTGAGTAAAAGATTGAAACAGCTTTTTTTTGTCTTCTGGAGCAATCCCAATTCCTGTATCTGTGACTTTAAACAGCAGGAGCATCGAGTCATTGTTTTCTATTTTTAACGGTTCGATATTCTCTAAAATTTTCTGATTATCGCTAGCTGCCAATAACTCAGGATTACTAGCATTAGCCACCTCAATGACCACTTCTCCTGCTTCTGTAAACTTTATAGCATTGTTGATCAAATTAGTGAGTATTTGCCGCAACCGTGCTGCATCACCTTTAATTTGCAGCGGCACGTCGTTGTCAATAAGTGCCACCACTTCTATACCTTTTTCTTGTGCGGGAGTTGCCAACAAATCCAGCACTTCATTCATACAGATACTGAGGTTAAATTCTAGTATTTCTAAGCGCATTTCTCCGGCTTCCAGTTTGGAGAGATCCAGAATATCATTAATGATGGAGAGTAAATTTTGACCGCTGAGTTTCAGCGTCTGTACAAAGTCAAGCTGTTCGGGAGTAAGATTCGTTTTCAGCAGCAAATCAGTCATCCCCATCACTCCATTCATCGGAGTACGGATTTCGTGACTCATATTTGCTAAAAATAGCGACTTCATTCGAGACGCTTCTAGGGCTACTTCTCGGGCTTGCTGCGCTTGTTCAAAAAGAGTAGATTGCTGAATGGCGATCGCCAACTGCACGCTCAACCTTCCCAGCAAATCCATCTCAGAATCAGTCCAAACACGCGGAGCGCTGCACTGATGGGCAATGAGCAATCCCCACAACCGATTTTGACTCGTTTCCAAACTCCTTTCCGGCAGTTCAATGCGAGTTTCCGGCGAATATTCTGCTGCCAACCCCTGACTTTCATCGCCTATAAAAATTGGTACAACTAAATTAGCCCTTACCTGCAAACTAGCAAGTAAATCTCGGTGTTCCTCGCTCAAATTTGCCGTATAAATATCTGCCATTGTTTGAATCGTTCCTGCACTGTACAGCCATACATAACTTTCCCCAAAGGATGTTCTTTGAACTTTTCTGCCCAGCAGGGGCATCCAATCATCCCCTACAGATTCCACAACAACCAGCGCTGTTTCCTCGGACTCAAAACGATAAATTACCGTGCGGTCAGTTGCCAGCAACTGTCGCACTTCGTGTACAGCAGTGCTCAGAGTTTGAGTCAGGTTGAGAGACTGGCGGACTCGCTGGGCGATCGCCGAAACCAGCCGTTCTTGTTCTGCTTGTTCGCGCAGCATTCTCTCAGCTTGCTTGCGTTCGGTGACATCGCGAATTACCGCAGCAAAGCACAGCGGTTCGGTGGTTTGAGGGTGCTTGACCAGAAAAGCATTCATCACAACATCAATGGGTTGTCCGTTGCCCAAGTGCTGCATTTGACCTTCGCCTTGCCACTGGCCATGACTGATAATTGTTGGTAAAATCTCTTGACTGAATTTCTGTTGAAAATAGGACCCAATATAATCCCATATCTCCGTATAAAGCACTGCCGAAAGATTCTCTACACCCACCAGTTTTCGTCCGGCTTCGTTGACAAACAGTGTTTTGCCTTTCAGGGTAGCCATACCGATAAAATCGCTGCTGTTTTCAATCAGCGACACAAATTTTTGCCGTTCTTCTTCTCCTTTTTTGCGTTCGGTAATGTCGCGCTTGACGCAGACATGACAAATTACATCGTCGGCGTTGTTAATCACAGAGTATGCCGCAACGTCGATCGCCAGCCTCTGGCCTTTTTTAGTGTAGTTAGTAATTTCGCCCCGAAAAGTTCCTGTTTTCGATAAACTTTGGGCAATTGCCGAAAAGCGCTCCCCCGCAACCAGCGGCGACGCTTCTGCTTCTAATTCCGCGTCTGTGTATTCTAAAAGCGTTTGGTGAGCAAGATTTTGTTCGAGGAAAAACCCGTCAGCATCGATAATGACGATCGCATCATTGGAGTTTAAAAATATTTCTCGGTAAAGCTTTAGTTTTTCCTCAGCTCGCTTGCGTTCGGTGATGTCTCTTTTGACATTTACGTAGCAAACTACATCCCCAGCATCATTTAAAACCGCAAAAGCCGAAACCTCCACCTCAACTGTTCCTGCTTGCATAGCCTTAATACAGGTCATTTCGCCTCGGTAACTCCCTGTTTCTGCCAAGCTTTGCAGCACAGACATAAATGCCTGTTCTCCCATGTGAGTGGCCGGCGTTTTTCCCCACAATTTTGATGCGCTGTGACCCAGCAAAGCCGTGTGAGCTTGATTTGTTTCTAAGTAATAGCCTTCGGGGTCTAAGATCGCGATCGCATCGTTGGATTTCAAAAAGATTTGTTGATAAAGTTGCAGCTTCCGTTCAGCTTGTTTCCGGGCGCTAATATCCGTGAACAAGCCGTAGTAAACTATCTCCCCCGATGCTTGGAATTCTGGCTGGGAAGCTCCTTGCACCCATTTAAGTTTTCCTGACGGAGTGACAATTCTTCCTTCCCACCGCCAAGGCTGCAAATTTTCAGCAGAAAGCGTCACCGAGTTGAGAAAATCATCTCGATCTTCGGGATGAATCATGTCAACAATTACATTAAAATCCTGCTGAGCCACCTCTGGTTCTATTTCATACAATTCTCGGCAGCCCGCGCTCACAAACGAGAAAGCCATCGAGCCGTCTGGATGCAAGTCAATTTGATATACCGTACCGGGTACGCTAGCAGTAATTTTTTGCAGTTTGGCTTGGCTTTGATTCCTGGCTTCATCTGTGGCCTGCAATTGACCAATCTCTCTAGAAAAACCCAAAACCCCAAATATATTACCCTCTGCATCGAACAGTGGCACTTTTTGCGTATCAAAGACGTGCTGTTTGCCACTGTCAAAGACGATCGCCTGGTAGGGATTGCGAACCCTCTCCCCACCGATCACAGCTCGATCTTCCTCGCGGATGCCCCTAATTGAGTTGTTGCGAGCGCCAAATACTAATTCGGCTGAAAACCCTAATTCAATATCATCTTTGCCGATAATTTCCTCAACATTTTTCCCCAAATATTCAGCAAAACTTTGATTGACAAAAATGTATCTAAAGTTTCTATCTTTCACAAAAACTCTGTCCGGAGCCTCGTCCATTACAGCCCGCAACAATAGTTCTTGACTTTCCGAATCCAGAGCCAAAATATTTGGGAATTTATCCTTGACACTGGTTGTTTTAGATGCTAATATATTTAACTGTTTGGCGCAAATTTGAGCGACAGTGTGGAGCAAACAAAGGTGTTCCAAATTAAAAGCAGTTGCCTGCTCTGCACCAATGAAAAATACTCCCAACAATTCTTCACTTTCATCCAGGTTGGCTGGTGCCATCAAGACCGACTGAAACTGAGCAATTGGTGGCGGAGTGATGTTGTGCGCCCAGTCCCGATTGCCAGCGAGCCATTCAGCGCAAGCAGCTTGCAAGCGCCCTTCTATTTCGGCTTTGGTGCTACCACTTAACTGCTGTAAGTGTTCCAGGTATATTTGATCGTCCGGTAGCGTCAAAATTGCGATCGCCTGTGTGGGAATGAGGCGATCGAGATGTGCCAGACACGCAGACCAAATTTCCTCAACACTGAGAGCGGCTTGAACTTTTGCAGTAAGTTCGTTGAGAACTTGCAGTTCCAAGGTACGCTGGCGGACTTTTGCTTTGAGGCTGGCGGCTAGGATTTGCATAGTGCTCACCACACTGGTTTGCTTATATTATAATTATTAATTTTTCAACTTTTTCAAACAATCATCTTAAAATACATCCGCCGAAAAGACAACTTTTTTATATTGAAATTACCTTCAACCGGTAAAAAAAAACGTGCGATCGGGAGCAAAGCGGCACCGCAAAGCACCTGCTTGGCTCCCCCAGCGAGATTAGACGGCGAAATTATCCCATTAAAATCACGTTATCGATCACATGGATCACGCCGTTATCAGCTTCGATATCCGCAGCGACAACAGTAGCATTTTTCACCTCAAAACCGTCTGAACAATCAATTTTAATCGGCGAACCTTCTAAGGAAGTAACAAAACCGAGTTTTGCCAAATCAGCCTTCATAAACTTCCCCGATACGACGTGAAACATCAAAATCCTGGTTAGTTGGGGAACGTTCTGCACTAAGGTTGTGATAGTTCCCGGTGGCAATTTGGCAAAAGCATCGTCAGTGGGTGCAAAGACAGTGAAAGGGCCAGGACTTTTGAGCGCATCTACTAAATTAGCTACTTGCACCGCCGTTACCAGGGTTTGAAATGAACCCGCACCTACGGCAATATCAACAATATCAGGCATTGTGTTTTACCTCATCTGGGAAAAAAGTTCTATTAAGTATCGTAAACTGAGGCGGGCAACAATACCTACTGTCTTTTTTGAAAAATGGGTAATTATTTTGTAGTGAGGACTTCAATACTCATATTTTTGCTGAGGACTTCAGTCCTCACTACAAACCTAATAATATAGGACTTACGCATGGGGGCCCAGAAACCGGGTTTTTTACGAAAATACTTCGTTAAAACCCGCAGATTAGGTAAAAAACCCAGTTTCGAGGAGTCGGAGTGCGTCCATGACTGTAATAGTTATTTTACACGACATAATATTACTAACCTCTTAGCAATTTAACGGCGCGGTGCTTTTAAATTCCTACAATAATGCTGGCGATTGTGATACCAAAACCTCTGTCTCTAAATCTTCAGCATTGACGTTTTCTCCCTTGTGAATGCTAAAACTGCCGTACAAAATTGAAATTTCAAAAATATCGGTATGAATCAAAGCTGCTTTCCGGTGCGCGTTTTCACCCAAATGAAAACCAATCAAATCAGCTAATGGTTCTTTTACTTCTTCTTCATCATGAACCTCCCACATAATTTCTCGGCAGTCTTGAAAAACTAAACAGTAAGGCAATTGATCGCCTGTAGGATCGTAGATACATTCCAGTAAGACTTCATTCCCCCACAAAGACACATTGACATTTTTTACGAGGGATGTAAGTCCACCTAAATTAAGCAAGTTGTAGTCATCAGGCATATTAATTACTCACTTTTTCTCCAGTAATGTGCGTATCCGGAATCTGATTGCCAAATTCATCGCGTGTTTGGAGTACGCTACCATCTTTGTCAAGACGCAAACCCCAGTTTATTCTTCTACCATCTGAGCCATATCGCGGTGCTGGGAGGCGAACAACTTCACTATTAGTGCGGATTATGACTTTTGACCTGTCAGAAAATTTGTATTCAACATAATTTCCTGAAGAACTTTTTACCTTAGCACCCAGTCCGCGCAAAAAGTTATCGACTTCTTGGCGAGTCATCCCAGTTAAGTCTCCAAACTCAGATGCAATTCCATTTCCTCCCACTCCCTGACTCGGCACGCAAGTCTCCTCACCAACCATTGCATCTTCGAGTTTAGCACAGTTGCATAATCGGAAAAAGGAAGTTCGGCAACGGACTCGCTTTCTGAAGATGTAACGGATGTAACGGATAAAGGGAAGGAAGAAGGAAGAAGGAAGGAGGATAAAGGATCAAGGAAGAATCATTCATAAAATTCGCAATTGCCAATGCTTTTCGGCCCAATTTTCAATTCCCAATGACCAATTTTCAATTCCCAAAACAAATAGGGGGTGCCTTGCGCCCCCTACTAATTAACTAAAACTAACTAAAGTAGGAAACAATTATTAGCCGCCAATTTGAACTTTCACCACGCGGTTCTTTTCTGCTTCCGCTTTAGGCAAATTCAGGTGCAAAACTCCATTTTTGTACTCAGCTTCTACACTGTCATTTTGTACCCGTGCGGGTAGGGGAATCACCCGGCGGAACGAACCGTAACGGAACTCAGAGCGAGTCATGCCTTTATCTTCACTCTTAGTTTCCAGACGGCGTTCGCCGCTAATAGCAACGGCTTCTGCCGTTACTTGTACATCCAAATCCTTAGCTTCCATGCCCGGAACTTCTAATTTAAGGTGGATGGCTTCGGGAGTTTCATCGAGTTCGGCGGGGGGTACAAAAGCAACACCGTTAGATGCGCGATCCGTTGCCGGTGACAAGCTATCAAACAACCGATTCATTTCTCGTTGCAAGGAGTCCATTTCCCGCAAAGGTTCCCAACGAATAAGTGCCATAACTAATACCTCGACTATCTGACGTTTTTAAGGTTGAGAAACACTTGACTCAACCTGTATTTAATATATTCCAGCTTCCGAAATAGGGGGATTCGGTTTTCCGCCAAAAAGCCGATCACATTTCCGAACATTCGCGATCGATACTACTAAATAATTGCAGGTGCGGATATCCGATCCAACCCGAACCAAGCAATTTTAGATTTTAGATTCGAGCCAGGAATTCCCATCTAAAATCTAAAATCGAAGGTTCAATTAACTCCACCGCGAATGCTGATAAGAAGCGTAGGTATCAAACAAAGCACCCACCAAACCAAAAGTTATACCGATGACGAAAAAACCCTGGAGGGGACAGCCGCTGCCGAAAGTAGCTAAGAACTGCAAAATCAGGTCTTCTCCAGAACGGCCTAATCCTTGGAGAGCAGGCACGAAGCGGATCAGCGAAAAGCTAGTCAATCCCGCACCGATTAACAATAAGGGGGCGACAAAGCTCAACAGGCTGGTGAGCAGTACAGAGCGAAGAAAATTGGGAAAAATGCTCATAAGAGTCAGTAAATTCAGCTAAACTGCCGAAAGGTGCAAGCAAACAAAACTTGTCCTTTTCTACGATAGGCAGCGATCGCCCTCCGTGGCCAGTTCTGTCAGAAATCTTAAATGTTATAGAAAAAACTTGTTTAAGATTTGTAGATAGATTTCATTTTTGGCAGTTGTTCTATACTCGAAATCCCCTTGAGCACCAGTACATCTTCGAGCCTCAGTTTGTGGAGTCAGCGGTTGCTGGCAGCAGCTTTATTGGGCGGCCAAGTCATGCTGCACTTGCTGAAGGGCAAAATTCACCGCCGCAACACCCTCGATCAAATGGCAGCAGTCGGTCCGGAATCTCTGCTGATTGCTTTGCTGACTGCGGGTTTTGTCGGCATGGTATTTACTATTCAGGTAGCGAGGGAATTTATTAACCTCGGTGCCGGCAATGTCGTCGGTGGCGTTTTGGCTTTGTCTTTGACGCGCGAACTCGGCCCCGTCTTAACAGCCGTAATCGTGACGGGGCGAGTAGGTTCGGCTTTTGCGGCGGAAATCGGCACGATGCAGGTGACAGAACAGATAGATGCCCTGCTGATGCTCAGAACAGACCCGATCGACTATTTAGTAATTCCCCGCGTCCTTGCTTGCTGCTTGATGCTGCCAATTTTAACCATCATGTGTCTCGTCACCGGCGTCCTCGGCGGACTGCTGATTGCTACGACGATGTACGGCATCTCTCAAAGCGTGTTTTTAGAATCAGTCCGCAATTTCCTGAGTTTGTGGGATATTTGCAGCGCGGCAATTAAGGCTTTTGTATTCGGTGGCTTGATTGCTGTAATCGGCACTAGCTGGGGTTTGACCACCACCGGCGGGGCAAAAGGCGTCGGCCAATCGACTACTACGGCGGTGGTGACGGCTTTACTGGCTATTTTTATTGTGAACTTTTTCCTGACTTGGCTGATGTTTCAGGGGACGGGCTCTAGCGTACTCAAAGGCCTGTAAGCTAGGAAACGGATAAAATATGAATAATTGGCAACATTCGTTTACTACCCTTGATTTAAACCCGTGACTACAACTGCCTCTTCGACTGCGCCGACAAATACGATCGAGCTCGCTCCGAGTTATGCGATTCCCCTAGTCCTGGTACTGGCGGCCGTACCGCTGCTGTTCGTGCAGAAGTGGGTGAGTTTGCCGCTTTCTGTGTTCGGCTTGTTTCTGATGTACCAAGCCGCCACCATCCGGCTACAATTTACCCCAACAGATTTGGACATTTATCGATCGTCCAACTTAATCCGCCACTTTCCTTACCGAGAATGGCAAAATTGGCGGATATTTTGGCCCGCTGTGCCGATTTTGTTCTATTTCAAAGAAATTAACAGCATTCACTTTCTGCCTGTTCTGTTCGATCGTAAAATGCTACAGACCTGCTTAGAACAGCGCTGTCCCCGTCAAGACTAAAAAAGTTGTTAATTTTTAATTTTTAACTTTTCCGTGCCCACGCCGAACAAAATTTCCCATGAATTCAGACGAATCTCCAACCCAAGAACCGCAACCACAACCAGCCGCCCCAAGCGGTGAAAGCGAAGTCGATTTGCCCGTGAATGAGACGGAATACCAACTTCTATCTCAAACAGAGGATTTGTGGCTCGACGAAAATGAACTGCCAGCCCAACTCCCGCCAGAAACAGACCCGCCGCTGGCAGAGGAAGATGCCGAAATCGCCGAATTCGTGGACGAAGCAGGCACAATCGCCCAAATTCCGCCCAACACCCACGATGGCGAATCAGAAAGTCCGATCGCTCAAATCGAGCTTCCAAAAGACTCTGTGCCAACAGCAACCGCAGAAACGGTAACGCCCATCCCAGACAATGTTACCCAACAGTTGGCAGAGAGAGTCAAAGAATTGCACCAGCAAGAACAAGCTTTGACTGAAAAAATTGCAGCCTTGGAAGCCGAGAAAGCCAATGCTATAGAAGCGTTGGGCCAGGCTCAAGCATCGATCGGGCGTTTGGTACAAGACGGCTTGATTCAACTAGATCAGCGCAAACAAGCGCTACAAATCGAAGTAGAAAAACTCGAACGCCGGCGCGATCGAATTCAAAAGGAAATGCGAACCACTTTTGCCGGCGTTTCCCAAGATTTAGCAATTCGAGTCCAGGGTTTCAAAGACTATTTAGTAGGCAGTTTGCAGGATTTGGCCGCTACCGCCGAACTCTTAGATTTGACACCGCCCGCCCCTGAAACACCACAGCGAACTGGTGCTGAAGATTCTCAATCCTCAGCACCAGTAAATCCCAAATTTGCCGAACAGGGATTTCAAGAACAAGCCAAACAAATTCGCCGCACCCTCGATCAATATCGCACTGTCCCCGACTACTACGGCCCGCCTTGGCAACTTCGCCGCACTTTTGAACCCATCCACGCGGAACGAGTTTCTAACTGGTTTTTCACCCAAGGAGGAAGGGGTGCTTTGCGAACTATGGGTTCGCGCTTGCAAAATATCTTGATTACTTCGACAATTATTTCTGTACTCAGAAGCGTCTATGGTGGACGGGTGCGGACTTTGGTGCTCGCCAACAGTCCCGAACGTTTGGGAGAGTGGCGCCGGGGTTTGCAGGACTGTTTGGGCATTACTCGCAGCGATTTTGGCCCGGAAAGGGGGATTATTATGTTTGAGTCTGCGGAAGCTTTGGCTCAAAAAGCCGATCGACTGGTGAAAGATGGCAAATTGCCGCTAATTGTGATTGATGAAACTGAGGATTTAATTAGTTTGTCAATCCTGCAATTTCCGTTATGGCTGGCCTTTGCTGCCGATCCGCAAACTTTGATGGCTGCTAAGGATTTTTGAGCAAGTCCGGGCGAATATAATTCGCTGCTATACAAACTTTCGTCCGCCTGCGCGGACTGAAGAAAATCCGGGGGAAATTAACCGGAATTGGTTCTTCCTTCTTCCTTCTTCCTTCTTCCTTCTTCCTTCTTCCTTCTGCTGTACACGAAATCTCAAATTAAAAAATGGCTAGCTGGATAATTTTAAATGGCGCATTGCTAATAGCAGCTTATCTGCTGGGATCGATTCCGACTGGGTACGCCTTGGGGAAATGGATGCTAGGAATTGATATTCGAGAGGTTGGTTCGGGTTCGACGGGGGCGACTAACGTACTGAGGACTTTGGGGAAGTGGCCGGGGTTGGCGGTGTTGTTGGTTGATGTGTTGAAGGGGGTAAGTGCGATCTTCCTAATCCGCTATATTTACTCTCTCACTTTTACCAGCCAGCTAGCAACCGCAGCAGGTTTAGAAAATGCTGCAACTGTCCTCCCTTGGATGGCAACTTTGGCGGGTTTCTCTGCTGTTTTGGGCCACAGCAAATCAATCTGGCTGGGGTTTACCGGCGGTAAATCAGTGGCTACGAGTTTGGGAGTTTTGCTTGGTTTGTACTGGCCAGTAGGTTTGGGAACTTTCGGAATTTTCGGGATAGTATTTGCGGTATCGCGAATTGTCTCTTTAAGTTCGATTATCGGGGCAATTAGCGTTGCTGGATTGATGTTTGCTTTACATCAGCCGCTGGCTTATGTATTGTTTGGAATTGCGGGCGGTGTGTTTGTAATTGTGCGGCACCGGAGCAATATTCAGCGGCTGTTAAATGGTACGGAACCGAGGATTGGAGAGAAATTGGAAACAGCAAGTAGCGATTAATCTGAAACGGCCTGACACCTTTTCAATTATTTCCCATAACTGGCCCTAGTTCCAACACAAATCCGGGCAAAACATTTTCCCCTGACAGCGTAACAGGGGACTGCAATATTTCTATTTCTTGATCGATCCTATCAATTTCCACACTCCGCGTTTGCGGGTCAATCAACCACCCCAAACAAACGCCATTTTCCCGATATTCCTGCATTTTATCTCGAGTTTCTCTGATAGAATCAGTGGGCGAGCGCAATTCCACTACAAAATCAGGACACAGTGGCGGAAATTTCCTTTTTTGTTCGGGAGTTAAAGCTTCCCATCTTTCGCGTTTTATCCAAGAAGCATCGGGAGAACCAGTTGCACCGTTTGGGAGTCTAAAACAGGTGGAAGAGTCAAAAGCAATTCCTAGATTCGGATTTTGGCGACTCCAAGCTTGCAATTGATAGGATAAATCCATATTACGGTTTCCAGTTTCTCCTCCCGTTGGTGGAATCATCAGCAGTTCTCCTTTTGCATTCCGTTCAAATTTATAATTGGGGTGATGTTGGCACAGTTCGTAAAACTGATCGTCTGTCAACTTGATCCACGGACTTAAATCTAATTTTAAAGTCAGCATGGCACTAACACCTATTTACCTAATTCTTGAGAACGCAAAGAAGCTGCTTTCACTGCTTCGATTAGCGCAGAACGAAAGCCGCTACTCTCTAATTTAGCAATTCCCGCAATAGTTGTACCGCCGGGACTCGTAACTTGATCTTTCAATTGTGCCGGGTGCATTCCCGTTTCTTGCATTAGCTTCGCCGTACCGAATACAGTTTGCAAAGCTAATTGAGAGGCGATCGCCCGTGGTAGTCCTGCACAAACTCCGCCATCTGTCAAGGCCTCTATCAAAATTGCTACATAACCAGGCCCGGAACCCGAAAGCCCTGTCACCGCATCCAGCATACTCTCAGGTACTTCTACCACTTCTCCTACGGCCTGAAAGATGCGCTTTACCAATTCTAAATCAGCCGGTTGAACAAGTTTTCCCGGAGCGATCGCGCTCATTCCCGCTCCTACTGTGGCTGGAGTATTCGGCATCACCCGCAGCACTCCCCGCCCCGGAAAGGCTGGTTCGAGCTTGCTGAGTGGCACTCCTGCCAAAATCGACACTACCAGCGCTTCTGGCTGGGAATCAGCCGTTTCTCCATTATTTCCCTGTTTGCGATCGGCCGCCACCGCCAACTCCAAAGCTACGGTATCAAAAACTTGCGGTTTAATTGCCAAAAACAGCACTTCTGTAGCGGCAGCAACTTCTAGATTGCTGGCTGTTGTTCCAATCCCGTATTTCTCAGTCAAAAAATCGCGGCGCTTTACCCCAGGCTCGCTCACCAATATTTCTGAAGGCAAATAAACTTTTTCTGCTATTAAGCGGGATAAGAGAGCTTCTCCCATTACCCCGCCGCCGATCGTACCAAATTTTATGTTTGTCATTAGTCAGTTATTAGTTAGTTGTTATTAGTTAGTTATTATTAGTTATTAATTATTTTTCAATAGCCAACTGCCAACTGCCAACCGTCAACTGCCAACAGTCAACAGTCAACAGTCAACAGTCAACAGTCAACAGTCAACAGACTACTGAGCTACTGGAGCTTGTTCTGCCGGCCAGACTGTCGGCGCAGGAGCAGCAGCACGAGGCCGTCCTTGAGCAGGAGGCACTTCGTGAACCACACCAGACTGAGTTCTCACCTGCACGCAGCTAGGCGTAAACAAGAAAATACTTTCGCCAATTCGCTCTTGATGACCGTCAAGGGCATAAGTACCGCCAGCCACAAAGTCCACAGCTCTTTGCGCTTGGTCTGGGTCCATCACCGTCAGGTTCAAAACCACAGACTTGCGTTCCTTAAGAGCTCGAATTGCTGCCGGCATCTCTTCAAAAGTGCGCGGCTCCATTACTACTACTTCCGAAATCCCGTTCATAGCTCCAGGCATTCCAATCACGTTATTCATTACTGACCCTACTCCCCCGGTTGGTGCAACGACATCCATACCTGTCGATCCTACTACTGACCGCTCTCGCATTCTACGATTTTGACGACGTTCTTCTTCGGCTGCTGCGACGGCAGCGGGGTTGGGTTCAGGCGCTTGGTAGAAGTTCTGATAGCGCTCCCCTTCCGTTTCGTCGTAAACGTCATCGTACTCAGGCTCATTGTTGATGCCTACAAAATCTCGCAGTTTAGAAAAAATATTCATGATTTACGCTCCTTCACGACTTTGCTGCCCCGACTATACTCGCGTTGCGCGTTAGTCGCGGGTGGCTGACTATTCTATATTTAACCCAAATTGTCTTTATCAGAAGATTTCAATTACTTATCCCCTCCTAGAGCCAAATAAGGTTTGTCCTAGCCGTACCATAGTAGCACCTGCTTGAATTGCCAAATGATAATCTCCCGACATCCCCATCGAGAGCTGCTGCATTTGAATGCAGGGCAAATTTTGCTGCTGGATTTTCTGTGCAAGTTCGCGAGTGCTGTTAAATAATTCGAGGATTTGCGAGTCATCTAATCCCAGCGGAGAAATTGTCATCAAACCTTGAATTTTGATATGCTGACATTTGTTGAGTTCTGGAAGGTCGGCCAGCAGTTCTGGAACGCTCCAGCCGTATTTGTCCGGGTCGGGCAACATTTTGACTTGCAGGCACACTTGTGGAGAGGAGGACATTTCCCCCGCCAAGCGCGAAAGTCGCTGAGCGAGTTTTAAATTGTCGAGAGAGTGAATCCACTGGAAATGCTCTAGGGCCTTGGCAGCTTTGTTGGCTTGCAAGTGCCCGATTAAGTGCCAGTTGATATCCGGCAAATCTTGCAGTTGGCTTTGTTTTTCGGCAGCCTCTTGAACCTTACTCTCGCCAAAATCCCGGATACCGGCGTCGTATGCTTCGCGGATAGCATCAGTGGGTACCTGTTTGGTAACGGCAATTAACCGCACTGAGTCCGGCAAGTGTTGGCGAATGCTGTTAATTCGAGAGGCTATGGTCATGGGTACTCAACGCTCTTGACGGGAGGGAAGGAAAATTAAGACAGTTACCAATTACCAAGTTACTGATTTTCGTTATTGAAATGTGCGCTGGTGAATGGTCTGCAATTGGTCGTACTCGTGATATTGACCGCTGCGACGCAGGGTTCGCAGGCGAATTTCAACCATGAGGCGAGCGTCGGAGCGGCTGATTGGTTCAAATCTCAGCCCGCCAGGGCCGTTTGTCACCAAAAAAAACAGGCGCTGGGCGTATAGGGTGGTAAATAATTCTTGGCTGTCTTCAACCTGGGATACCCTGAAGAGGAGGCCAAAGTTTGGATGATTCAGGTAAGTTTCGGTAGTCATTCACGCTCACAATCGATCAATTTTAGATTAAAGATTTAGATTTTAGATTTTAGTTTCGCTCGATCGCCCGACGGCGTTGTTTGACGGCGGGCTACAAAGGGCGATAGCCGTAGCCGTGCAGTAGTCTCCGTCGTGGCTGAGGCTTAATTGCCACTGGCAATTTCCCCAAATAGAGGCTTGCGCTGCTGCGGTTCCGTGCAGTTGCACATTTGGAGCACCGTTTTCGGAGCGCCGAATCTCCACATCTGCATACCGTATTCCCCGCCATCCCGTGCCTAGAGCTTTGACAACGGCTTCTTTTGCTGCCCAGCGCCCCGCTAGCTGGTTGCAGGAAACTCGATTCATTTTACCTTTAATGCTGCTGTGTTGAGAATTTAGTTGCCCGCAATCCCTTTGTTCGGCGGGTGTGTAAACTTTTTCGAGGAAGCGATCGCCAAACCGGTCTAATGCGGCTTGAATGCGCGGAACATATACGATATCTGTCCCAAGATAGATGTTCAAGGTCTTGGTTCTCTAAATATTTGTCTCCATTACTGTAGCAGGACTGTCGCGTAGCAGACAAAACTTACTCAACTCTAGGCCCGTGCTCCAAACGACGAGCTTCATCACTTATTCCCAATTCTTCAAAATTCTTCAATCTAAAATCTAGAATCTAAAATCTAAAATCTTAACTGTCCCAACCCCAAACGAAGCGGGCGCTCCAGAGGACGAGCAAGCAGCCGAGGGCTATCCAGTCTCGGATTTTCAATTGCAACTGGTGCCATTCTACCCGGTGTCGATCGGGACTGGTGAAGCCGCGAACTTTCATGGCGCTGGCAATTTGTTCAGCTCGCAGGAGCAAGTTTTCTAACAGTCGCTCGGCTATCATCAACCACACTTGAGCGGCGCTGCGAAATCCGAGTTTTTTCCAGTTTATCGCTCTGGTTCTGACCGATCGCACTAAATTTTGTATTTCTTCCAATACTAGGGGAATGAATCGCAAAGATAAAGTTAATGTTAAGGCTATTTCGGTAATAGGCCAGTTCAAGCGGCGCAAGGGCTGCATTAAGTTTTCAAGGGCGGCGGTAATTTCTTCGCTGGCTGTGGTGAGAAGGTAGAGGTTGGTGCTGTAAATTACTGTAAAAAATAGGGTGCTGACGTTTATAGCTAAATCTAGGGATTTGCGGGTGATTTTAATCGGGCCTTGTTTGAATACAACGTAACGGTAGTTTGTGGGTTGGGGGAGTTGATTTGGGCTTTGGGCTTTGGGATTGGGGATTGGGGAGTTTGAGCCTAAGTTAAAAGATTGGTACCAGGGTTTGGGCTTTTGAGGGGCCCGAAGGGTTGCGGGCTGTTGGGAAAAGGTTAATTCGTCGGCAGGGATGCGGGGCTGGTGTTCTGCGGGGAGTCCGTCGGGGGCGATCGCGCTGAGGCAAAATACTAATAGGCAGAATAGCAGCAGCATTCCCATTTGCTGTTTCCACACGCGCAAGGGAATTGCTGCTGTTAGTGTCAGTACGATTAACATTGCTACTAGCATCAACCGCCAGATGGGATTGGCGAGTATTGGCGCAATCAGAAATGTCATCAGCCAGGCTAGTTTTACGCGGGAGTCTAGTCGGTGAAGCCAGGTTACGGGCTGTTCTAGGTAAAGTCCTATGGGGAGCGATCTAAGTAAGTCCATTTGGGGATTTTAGATTTTAGATTTTAGATTTTAGATGGTCGATTATTAATAATAATTTATTGAACCGCGAAGACACGAAGGAAGAGCAGAGAAAAAAACGCAATTTGCTTTGGTCGTTAAATTGCGTTTTTTATTGAATCTAAAATCGAAAATTACTTGACGCGCAGTGCTCTATTTGTTGTGCTCATTTCTGTGGCACGAACTTTTTTGCCTCTCCAAAGTAGCCGCATTGGTGTACCGGTAAAGCCTAGATGTTTGCGGAATTGGCTTTCCATGTAGCGGCGGTAATTTTCGGTGAAGCGTTTGGGATCATTGACAAATAGGGCGATTGTCGGTGGCTGCGATCGCACTTGAGTACCGTAATAGATTTTGCCTTGTTTTCCTTGGCGGGTAACTGGGGCTGAGTGCCAGGTTGTGGCTTCTTCTATGACTTCGTTAATGACGGCGGTAGGGACGCGACGTTTGTGTTCGTCGGAGGCTTTGTCTACTAATTCAATGATTTTTTCAACTCGCTGTCCACTCATGGCGCTAACAAAAATCATTTCTGCCCAGTCGAGGAAATAAAGTCGGGTTCTTACTTCTCTTTCGTACTCGTAGATGGTGTCGGAGTCTTTTTCTACCGCATCCCATTTGTTGACGACTATGATACAGGCGCGACCTTCTTCGCTGATGCGATCGGCCAATTTTTGGTCTTGATCCGTAACGCCGTCAATTGCGTCAATTACTAACAGTATGACATTGGCGCGGCGGATGGCTTTGAAAGCGCGGTTGATCCCGAAAAATTCTGCGCCGTATTCGACGTTTTTCTTTTTGCGGATTCCTGCTGTGTCGATCAGGCGGTAGGTTTTACCGTTGCGTTCTACTAAGGTGTCGATCGCGTCGCGGGTTGTGCCGGAAATCGGGCTGACTATGGCGCGATTTTCTCCGAGAAATGCGTTTAACAAACTCGATTTTCCGACGTTGGGACGACCGATAATTGCTACTTTAATTTCCTCAACTTCTGGTAATACTTCCGTGGGAAGGTAAGTAATTAATTTGTCAAGCAATTCGCCGGTGCCGTTGCCGTGAATGCCGGAAATTGGGTAAGGTTCTCCCATTCCCAATTGCCAAAAGTCGGCTGCTTGGGTGAGTCCTGTATTTTCCGATTCGCATTTGTTGACGGCGAGAATGACTGGGACTTTTTGCAGTCTCAGCCAAGATGCAATCGCTTCGTCGCCGCCGGTGAGTCCAGTTTTTCCGTCTACTACGAAAATGGCTGCGCTGGCTTCTGCGAGGGCCGCCATGGCTTGTTCGCGAATTAAAGGCAGAAATTCTGTCTCGTCGTCGAATACTAGCCCGCCGGTGTCTACGACTTGATATTCCCGATCGCCCCAGTATGCTGGTCTGTAAGTGCGATCGCGCGTGATTCCTGGTTCGTCGTGGACGATTGCGTCTTGGGTGTTGGCTAAACGGTTGACGATCGTCGATTTGCCTACATTGGGGCGTCCAATAATAGCAACTATAGGTAGAGACATAAAAGTAGCAGCAATGAGGCTGCGCCGTAATTTTGAGCTTTAGTCTTGTATTGTAAGCTAATCTGACGAGATTTTTATAGATTGAGGCTGTGTTTCTGTCTTTTCATGCTGTAGGCGGTGTTTTACCGATCGCCCGTTTAAACATCGAACCCTAAAAAATAGCCACAGCCTATGGATCTGCATTCCCAGCCCCACTCTGAGAATTAGAAATAAAACTTAAATAACTCAACAAATCATCTCATCTGTGGTAATTCTTTGATGATTATGAAGGTAGATATAGGATTTTAGCGATCGGCTATTATTGAAAAAAAGCAGGAGTTTAGTTTTTGACGAAAGCTTAAAACAGCAGCTTAAAAATGGAAACTAAATTTCCCTCAAAGCTCAAAACATTAGGTGGTAATATGGCTGTTCTGCAACTAGAAGACGGTAGAACATATACGGATATCCGGGCGATCGCGAGTCAACTGGCCGTTTTAAATATTGAGATCGATTCCCTGCCCACAAACAAAAATCCGGCGTTTCAGGAACTGCTAGTTCAAGACATTCTCAATGTTACAGAAAAACAGCAGATTCTCGGAGCATTTAATAGCGAGTTTGAAGAGTTTAAGCGCGCCAGCGGATATAAGTGGTGCGACTTGAAAGTGCTGCATCCAGGTTCGCAGCAGATTTACGCGCTCATGACTCAAAGTGATCGCACTCACACCCACACAGATGCAGAAGTTCTTCACATTTTAGCTGGGGAATGCGTTTTTGGGTTTGTGTATTCTAACGGCTCTCAGGTACAATTAATGCTGCAAGCTGAAGAATACATTAAAGTACCTGCCAATACCGAACATTGGTTTTATCTCACTCCGTCGTTGTACTTGAAAGCCTTGCAGTATTACACCACCGCTCAAGGCTGGGTTCCTCAGTATACTAACAGGAAACTAAAAATTAAAAACTAAATCTAGGGTGCGCTTCGGCGCACCTTTCTCTATCAAAATAGGCGAGTGAAATGGCAACAATACAAACAAAGTATCTCTCTAAAAGACGAGAATTAAATGCTCTCTACTTCATTAGGTGCGGCCATTTCAATTTCTTCGCAACGCTGCAAAAGCGCTTCTATTTCCTGAGCCAAAAAAATTACTTCCGGCCAAGAAGAACCGTTAATTAAATCTTGAGCGTGAGCTAATTTGTTTCTCAATGCTTCTGCTGACTTTAAAAAACGCTCCCCGTAGCGTTTGGATTTGAGCCCCAGCCGATCGACTATTTCAGCAGAAGTCAGGATTAAATCTCGCTTGTCGCAGAATTGCAGGTAATCAATTAAGTCAATTGCTTCATTTCGCGATCGCCCCATTTCCCATAGGTGTTTGGCGGCTAAAATGCGATCGCCCTTAAGCAATTTTTGCCAAGAATCTTGGGGAAAGTAAATCCGCACGATCCGCAATAAATTCATTTCCAGAAGCGTCACCAATCCAAACAGCAGCATCCGCACCGGTGCTTTTTGCAAATCGCCGCAGGTAACGATCCCGTCGATCCTGTTGCTTTCTAATACAAATAATCTCGGTTTTTCTCGCAGCAGCGGCAGCAATTCCATCAAAGGAGTGGCGGCGGCAATTAATTGGGAGGGGTGAAAAATTTGCTGGTAGTCGCTGCACTTGCCTGTCTTTAAGTGCGATCGTTCTACATAGCCGCAAACCGTGCCGTTTTCTTCGATACCGAGCACGTCAAAATCGCGGGTCTCCATCCACGATCGCAACTTGGCTGCGTCTTCGCAAGCGGGGACAGCTTTCAGCGGTTCCGCGAGATATTTAACTGTAATGCTGTCTTTGAATAAATCCCGTAAGTCGGCGGAACTTGATTTTAAATGTTTCATTTCCGGTAATTTCATGGATCGTTGCTGCAAGTAGAGACGCGGCATTACCGTGGGAAGCATCTCAGTTTTGTAACAAGTATTTTTTAGGAGTGGGAGGCGGACGATCGCACAGGGATAGTAAAAGCAAAACTGAGATGCTCGCTTAGCGTGTCTCTCCAAATTTCATGATATTACTTACTGGCTAACTCCGGGCAATAATGGTTGGCGGCAAGAGTAGTAATAATATCGGCATCCGCCAGAAAACTTTCTTTGACAGTTGGATTTTCGATACTGACAGCTTGCCCGATCGCTCTTAATTTAACTTCCGGCAGAGAAACTCCCGATTTTGCTTCCGCACACATTCTTTTAGCGGCCGCAATTTTTTGACCAGGTGCCCTTTGGATGGCTTGCAGTAAATTATCCGTTGCTTCGGGAGAGTAACTTTTTGCTAAGCGTTTGTAGTCTTCGAGAAATTTCCCATCGTTTCCTGTCAGCTTAATGTCGGATTCTTGAGGCGAACACAACAAATTTAAGTTAATTACTTCTCCCACTGAATTAACAAGAAAACATCCTTCGCGTTCTTGGGCGATCGCGCTTTGGTTGCTCGGTAGAAATTGTATAATAACGGCGGACATAACAGCAGTTAAACGCGAGTAATTTAGCATGGGAATTATGTAATATATTTGGCATTTTTAACCGCACAATGCGGAGCAAGACGGGTGTTTTTGAGTTAGAGCGTGTCTGGTAAATTAACCAAAATAATTGTAGGGGCTGGTTTCACCAACAATCTGTAATTCTAACTAAAAATCTACATAAACCCGCCCTCCAAGCTGTCGGTAATTCAACAAACATAATATTATCAGATGAGCATTTCGTTGTCTATGGAAGTTTTCATTAACAGCAAACATCCCCCTTGTGTGAGGGAGGAATGTATGGAACCGGGAACCGATCGAATGTAGTCGCCTTCATGGCAAATTTCCCCTTCTACAATTAAGTCTCCTTCTAATACAAACACTTCCTCCGAGGCAGCGTGTCGGTGCAGGGGAAATGTTACTCCCGGTTTGAGTCGCAGCAAGCAGGTAATTTGGCGATTTGTTTTGTCAATATAAAGCTTGCCAAATGAGACTCCCGGAACTCCATAAGATTTCCATTTGACATCATTCGATCGCACGATTAAAGATGGAGCATTGTTCTCCGTTGGAGAGGTAACAATTGGCTTTAAATTGGCTGATTCTGCCTGGGTTGGTGGCAGTTCGCCTATGCGCTGTAACAGGCGGTTTTTGAGGTCGTGGGCGACTGGAACTGGGGGGGCTGTGTAGGCGATCGCGGCAATTGTTGATTCCAAAGCAGCTAATTCACTTGTAAGTTCTGCGGACTCTTTCAATTTCTCTGCAAATGCGCCGCGTTCTGACTCGTCGAGGATATCGAGAGCTTGAAGGGCTGCAAGGATTTTATATTCCTCGTCTGGCATCATTTCCATCTGTTTTCCGCCATTAATTGTAATTCAGCCTAGGTTGATTTTAAACTGGAAATTGGTCTGCTGCCCTCGCACTCAAGATGGATGATTGGAGAGGCCATAATTTTAGATTGAGGTTAAACAACTTAAATTTTGTTTTTTGACCATCTAAAAAAAATGTTCGCTCAAAGCTTGACGCAATTTGGAAATACCCAACCGAATTCTGGTTTTAATTGTACCTGTCGGGATACCAGTTTTAGCTGATATCGCCGCGCAAGTCAGCCCTTGGTAGTAGGCGAGTTCGATCGCCTCTTGCTGTTCCTTTGGCAGTTTTTCTAAGGCTGCTTTGACTTGTTCCCTGCGTTCTTTAAACATTGCATCTTCCATCGGTTCTGCAACGCTAGAGATGGGTATTTTAGCATTTTCGAGACAAGCTTCAGCAGCCCGGACTGTTCGCTGAATCGCTCGGAGCCGATCGAGGGAACGACTGCGGGTCAGCATGAACAACCACGTATCTGCTCGACTGCGAGAAGGATCGTAAGTTGCTGCTTTTTGCCAAATTTGGGAAAAAACATCGATTACCACTTCTTCAGCTTCTTCTACCGAACCCAGGATTTTGTAAGCGAGAGCGTAACTTGGGCGACCGTAGCGATCGTAAAGTTTAGCTAATGCCGTTTGGTCTTTCCGGGCAATCTGCACTAAAAGCAGCGATTCATCGCCTGACTTCTGGCCTGTCATTTCAGTGTACCCAAAATTTTTGTTTTGACGGCACAGATCCAAAATTAACAATTCGACGTATATCACTACAGAACATAATTGTAAGTTTGAAGTTGGGGGTACAAGCTGGAGGATGCCTTTTCAGGCTAATTTTGTCGTGCTTTGAATTGTAAAAATCCCAAGTCATCTTGGATTTTACCACCTAATTAGTGATTTTTTGGAGACTTACCAATCCGCTTTATGCAGAACGAAAAAATCCCTGAGCGTGAAGAGTCAAAACCGCGCCATTCACTCGTTCCCAAGCTTTGTTCGATCGCTCCCAAGAAGAGTCTGGAAACCCATATAAGCGATGCTCTGTTTCTTGTAGAGCGAGGGAGGATGTGTCTCCGATCGGGCATTTCCAAGAATAGTCCGGGAACGAGTAAATCCTTACTTACCCACTTTTTTACATAAATTAGTCTGGCAGCACAGATCCAAAATTGCCAAACCTTCGTATACCACCAATAGGAGAAGGCTCAGCAATAGCGCAAAAGCCCGACAGGTTGACAGATTTCAACCTGTTGCTACAAAAGTAAAACCCGCGAAGGCGGGTTATTTACCATTGATTTGTGCAAAAATTTCATTGAAATAAAGGTGCTAACTGTGAAGCTCACAAAAAAAATTCGCCGAACCATACTAGCTATTGAAGTAGCTCTAATTGCTCTATTAACTCCAGGGATAATTGTCGCTTCTGACCACGACGACGGCGAAGTAGATATCAAAGGTCGCGCGGTCAATTTAACTGACCTGTATGTATATCGCGAAAAAGACCAAAACTCCGGGGCTGCAGACGGGGATTTAGTATTTACCATGAATTCAAATCCCAGGTCTGTAGCCCGTTATCAATATTATTTCAGCACTACAGCCCTCTACCAATTTCACATCACGCAAGTAGGTGACGTGAATTCTACACCTACTGGACGTTCGGATATTATCTTGCGGTTTGCCTTCAGTCCGCCTAACAATCAAGGTATGCAAGCGGTAGCTGTAACTGTTGTTCGCAACGGCTCGGAGACAACTACTAAGGCTACAGTTAACGGCGGGCTAATTGCCACAACTCCGCTGAATTCTAATGCTGTTTTGAATACAGTACCTGTGGGCGGTTCTAACTTGACTGTATTTGCGGGTTTACGGGAAGACCCGTTTTTCTTTGATGTAGAACAATTTTTCCGAGTTCGCGCTGCAGCTTTGGGAACAGGGCCGCGCACTGCTTTTAAGCAACCGAATCAAGCGGTTGACTTTACTAAAGGTTACAACGTCAATACAATTGCCGTGCGCGTTCCGAAAGCGTTTTTGCAAGCAGGAAGTGCGGCGAATACTTTTGATGTTTGGTCAACTGTTTCTATCAGAGACGGAGCTGGCGGTTTCAAACAATTCGAGCGTTTGGCCAGACCTGCAATTAATGAGGGTTTAATAGTTACTCCCGCTTATCTGGAAGCATTCAATAATATTCCTCCGAGATCTGATTTAAGCGCTGCAGCAGCTCCGGTGCGTCAGGAAGCTGTTGCTACTCTGAATGCTGTGGATCTTTTGGACGGTCGGGATAATGTCGATCCAAATGCGATCGCCGGAGCTTTCTTACCCGATGTCATGCGGATCGATACCACAAAAACTAGCGGTTACGCTAGCGCGACCAATGCTCAAGGAAGCTTGATCGGAGGTCGTATGCTGATGGACGATGTTATTGATATTACTCTGGGAGCTTTGGTGGGTTCTCCGGTTGGCGATAATGTTTCATATAACGGAACTCCGGGAAATCCGGCTCAGGGACACAAACCTTTAGAACGGAATTTTCCTTATTTGGCTTTGCCTAATTAGTCATTAGTCATTAGTCATTAGTCATTAGTCATTAGTCATTAGTCATTAGTTATTAATCATTAGTTATTAATCATTGCTTATTGGCTAATGACTGATAGAAAATGCTTTTTTTAACCGCAGATGAACGCTGATTAACGCGGATGTATGAAAACTAAAACCAAACCGGAAATAAAATCGGATATTTTGTCGTGGTGGCTGCTGATAGTCGTTCCTTTAGTTGGCATGGTAGTAGTGAATTTACCACCTAATTTGCGTGTTATTTTAGATAATTTTTCTAGCCAAAGTTCCAAAAATCTAGATGCTAATTACCGCTATCATTTCTCGGAGAATTTGAGAAATAATCCTAATCAAAAGGAAGCTATTCAGCAAGAGATTACTTTTTACCAGCAGCGATTGGCTGTTGATTCCCGCAGCGGTTTGAACCGGGCGGCGCTGGCGGGATCTTATTTAAAAATGGCTCGCGCAACAGGGGAGGGAGGTTGGTTTTTATTGGCAGAACAAGCGGCTCAAAGGTCGATCGCCGATTTGCCTTTTGACAACCAAGGTGCGCTGTTAGTTTTAGCTCGAATTGCCGAAGCCAGACACGATTTTGCTACTGCTTTGCGCTTTGCTAAACAGGCGGGTTCTGACAATGAAGATGCGATCGCCCTTTCAGTTACATCTCACTTAGCGATGGGAAAAGTGAGCGAGGCAAATGCAGCCGCAGAAGCTTTAGTTAACCGGATTCCGAACTTGGGTTCCCTCACTTTGAGAGCTTTAGTGAGAGAGTCTCAGGGCCGAGATGCTGAGGTTTTGCAGGATTACCGCCAAGCAATGGTGGCGGAGGAACCGGGAGAGGTTGGTGGTTCGGCGCGGGCCCGATCGCTCTTGGGTCGATTTTACGCGCGTCGTGGGCAGTTTGTGCAGGCTAAAGCGCTGTTTTTGGAGGCGCTGCGGTTGGTGCCACGATACCCGCTGGCGCTGATTTATTTGGCGGATTTGGAGACGCGGCAGGGCAATTATCGGGAAGCGGAAGGCTATTACAGCAAGGTTTCTGCGTATTCTGGCGGGGTTGAGACTGTGTTCGATCGCATTGTCGATCGCGGTATGGCGAGGGTGAAGGATTTGCAGGGAGATGCGATCGAGTCCCGGCGACTTCGTGACAAAGCAGAAGCTGGGCTGCGACAGGAACAGGTTTCTGGATCTGGGGGTTTTGGCCACCGCAGGGATTTGGCAAGTTTGCTGCTGGAAAAAGGTCGATCGCAGGATGTCACGGAAGCGCTGGCGTTAATGCAGGAGGAGGTGAAAATTCGGCGGGATGCGGTGACGCTGGATACTTTGGCTTGGGCGCTTTCCGCCGCTGGGGAATGGCAAAAGGCCGATCGAGTGATGGCCGAAATAGTGCGATCGGGGATTCGGGATGCGGGGATGTTTTACCGGGCTGGTGCGATCGCCCGGACTTTAGGTAAGGATACCGAATCTCGCGCTTATTTTCAAAAGTCCAAGGAAATTGACCCGAGTTTTGACGATCGATCCCGCCAAGCATTGGGTTTGGGAAGTTATGAATTTTGAGATTAACTAATAGCAGCCATTCTGCAAAGTTCGCCATTCCCTCAATCCGCCAGGGGTTTCAACCCCTGGCTAAAAGCTTAAGTCCTCTTGCATAGAACTGAAATGCACAATTGTTGAATTTGATTAGCTATTCAGTCGGTTTCAACCGACTTTCGCTATGAGACGGGGATTTCAATCCCCGGCGGGCTTGCGGGTAAGCGCCCCGGAAAAATCACAACAAAAACAAATAATTCATCCGAAAATTACTAACAAAACAGGTATTTATGCAGTACAAACTTAACCGAATATCAAAATTATTCATCCTATTTTTCGTAACACTTTCATTCTTACTAACAACCTCAACCAGACCAGTTTACTCCCACTGGTCAGACTTATCCGTAGCAGAAATAGTAGTCAAGGATTTGCAAACCGAAATAACATTAACTTTCCCAACAGGCTTAACAAACTTCGCCGACGACAATCGAGACAGCCAGCTACAACCTGCTGAAATTCGCACCCACCAAACACAGCTAGAAAAGTTTTTCAGCCAACAAATCCACCTGACCAACAGTAGCAACATTCAAGGATCAGTAGCCATAACACCGCTAGACATAGCAGCTAAAACCGCCAGTGTTATCCAGCAGCCCAATACCCACAGCACCTTAATTTTAGAATACACCTGGCCCGCACCTTCTCAAGATAAAACCCCCCATTTAGCTGACTCAATTTCCATCTCCAAACCAGAGAAATTGCGGATTAATTACAATCTGTTTTTGCCAGAAGTTCCGACAGCTAGCTGCCAAGCTACGATTGTACAAGCGGGTGCTGTAAAAAGCTTTGTGTTTACGCCGCAAAACCGCGACTTTTTGTTAGCCGGAAATGAATCTATCTGGGATTCCGGTTGGAGTTTTCTGCTCGCAGTAGCGGGAGCATTTGCTTGGGGATGCGTGCACGCGATGTCGCCCGGACACGGAAAAACCATAGTCGGCGCTTATTTAGTGGGTTCGCGGGCTACTCCGGTACACGCTTTATTTCTAGCAGCGACCACTACAATTACTCACACTGCCGGCGTGTTTGCTGTGGGCGGAATTACTTTGTTTGCTTCTAACTTAATCGACGCGGAAAAATTAGATCCTTGGCTGAGTTTAATCTCTGGTTTATTAGTAGCCGTAATCGGGTTAAACTTACTCTTATCCAAAATTAAGACTAGGTTGGTAGTGAGGACTGAAGTTATCCAAAAAATCAAAACTAAAATTTTTAATAAAAACTGGTTTTTAAGGAGTAAAGTCCTTGCTGCGGAATGTGAAGAACCAGTAAATCTTTTGAGTCGAGGAAGTTGGGAGCGAGAATTCAAGCCTGTAAAAGCCGATATACCTCACCACTACCACCATCACGGAGACGGCCGGATTCACTCGCATTTGCCTCCCGGTGCTGACGGTTCTGCTATTACTTGGAAAAGCTTATTAGCGTTGGGAATTTCCGGCGGTTTGTTGCCTTGTCCTTCCGCTTTGGTGATGCTGTTGAGCGCGTCGGCTTTGGGCAATGTTGGTTTGGGAATGACGTTAGTGGTAGTGTTTAGTTTGGGATTGGCTTTAGTGCTGAGTGCGATCGGATTAATCTTAGTTTATGCCAAACGAAATTTTGATAAACTGCCAAAACAGATAACAGCAGTTAAATTTCTGCCGACGATTAGTGCGATGTTTGTAATGTTTTTGGGGTTGGGAATTACCGGACAGGCGATGTTGAAAATATTTGCTGCAAATCAGTGGGTAATTGGCAATGGATAAGCATAAAATTAGGACTCTTTCTCCTAACTGCAAACTTACGAATAAGTCTGCTTTTAGATACCCGATTTCTGGAAGAATCCGGGTATCTGGTATCCTGTTTTTTAGCCGTTGCTCACTTATCAGGCCGCACTATGTTTATTAATAATTTGGGCTAAATCCGGTACTCCCTTTTCTACGTAAGTCTTAGCTGAGGGGCGGAGTTTGGCATAGGCGCCTTTAACCATCCCTCTTGTGCTTTTCTCGACCCTTTTGTCACTTATCTGGAGCAATTCGTCTGCTACTTCACCTTTTCTTTGAGCAAAATATTCGACTGGGTTGCCATTGTTTACGGCTTCAGTCCACATCGGATCGAGTGCGATCGAGATTTCTGGCAGAAGTTGATCGACGACTTGGGCGCAATAGTCAGCCCGTATCCCCTTGACAGTAGAGTAGGCAGCTTTAAGAGCCATACCACCCAATCCTGACGCTGCAGCAACTTGTTGGTCAATCAACTTTACACAGTCATCAACAAAAGTTTCTCTGTGGTTTTCATTCAAGAGAATATCACTAAGTCCCATTTTCACTTTCCTTGATTTAATAGTCAATGTGCTTATTAGCTTTAAGCTTAATTTGACATCATATATCTATTTTGAGCCTTTACTCAAGGTTTCCCAAGTTTTTTAAGGTTTGAATGTCTCTATAAGACAACCTGATGTTGAGATTTGTTTAGTATTTTATGGGGATTAATGTTCGATATACTAATTATTGGCCTACGGTTTGTAGTAAGGGCTTTAGTCCTTATTAGGTGATATTAATGAGGACTAAAGCCCTTACTACAAACTGATGAGTTGTGAACACTCACATAAAGAGAAGAACTCGAAAAAAATATTAGAAAGGCTCTGCCTAAGTCCGATCGCATTTGCACGTATGAGCTGGCACGTATCATTAGGATTGGACATTCGGCTGGATGCCTGCAGGTACTGCAACGATCGGAAGTTTCTGGGTTTGAGCCGGCCGATCGCTCGATCGCAATACCAAATTTTTCGGTAACGGCGCGGAAGTGCTTAGTCCGGGAAATATTTGAAGCGATAAGGTTAAGCCGGCAGCTAATAATAGTTTTTCTAACATGGCATTGTCTCCCATACATACGCCCTAGGGCATAATTCCTCTTACACCTACAACATATAAACATCCTCAGTCCCTTGGTGCGATCGCACGGGCATAGTTTAAGTGACATCTATCACCACTGAGCAGGGGGTGATGGGAATAGGGGGTGTGGGGATAGGGGGGTGTGGGAAATAGGGGGTGTGGGGAAGATTGGGAAATCTTGACTCGCACTTCTGGCGTCAACATCCGTTGAACGTGTTAAATCCTATACACGGCGCATTGCCAAACTTCCCTAAAAATCAAGAATTGTCCTAGAGAAAGAAGCCGTTGAGTCTCTGTCAAAGGTAGAATTAGCGCGTAGAAGTTATTTGACACAGCGGAGGTACCGACAATATGCTTGCATACATTCTGGCGTTGGCGGTCGGTCTAGGCAGCTTCAGTATTTACATGGCGGCCTTCTTTTTTCCAGAAGTGCACCGCAAAAGTGATTTTACGTGGAGCGGGGTAGGGCTTTTTTATGCGTTAATTTTATGGGCTTGTGCGGGACGAATTACTGGTGCTCTCCTGCTTGGTCAAATGGCGGGCGTGGCGATGTTGGGCTGGTTTGCCTGGGAAACTCTGACTTTGCGCCGGCAGGTGACACCGGTTGCTGAGCAAACGCCGATTCCTCAGTCGGCGAATTTGGCGGCAGCAGGCGTGCCGTTTGCTGGCTTGTTTACCAAGAAAAAAGAACCCGCAGCAGCGAAAAAACCTAAGTTTGTTCGATCGCCCAAACCGAAAACTGATGTGGTTCCAGCACCCACTCTCGATAAGGGCGAGGTAAAGCTAGAGGAACAGCCGGCGATTCCCCCCATAGCTGAAAGTATTGCCGAAAGTTCGATCGAGCCGACGGCCGAAAGTGCGCTCGCCCCTGACTTGAAAATTCCCGACTCGAAACCACCTGCAATTGCAGAAATACCAGTGTTTTCAGTCGAAACTCCTGCTGCTGAGACTTCACCAACCCCAGCAGAATTAGCCAGCAGCTTCACTCCTCTACCTCTACCTCTAGAAATTTCAGAAATAGCCGTTGCACCAAGTGTGGAGCCAGCAGAGGCTCAGCCAGAACCTCCACAGCAGCCAGAAGCCGATGATTTTGACGAGGAAACAGAATGGAGGACAGCCGTTAAAGAGTCGCAGGCGGCAGCGGCAGCGGCGGCCCCAACTCCTCCTAAACCAGCTAAAAAATCCGGCGGTTTCGCAAGTCTGTTCGGCAATATCAAAAATAGTCTCGGCGGTATGTTGGGAAGAGGTGCGGGTAAAAACAAGTCTGATGCAACTCCGCAGACGCCAAAACCTTCAGTGACTCCAGAATCGATCGCACCTGAATCTAAAATAACGGCAACTCCTGCAGCGGGGATCGACCAAATTCTCGAATCCGAATTAGCCGAGGCGGCTGCGGAAGTGGCAGCCGAAAGTAGCAACACAGTTGTGGAAACAAGCCTTGGAGTGCCGTTTCCCACCGATGTTGAAGCAATGGCCGAGTTGATGGCGGCAGACATCGCGAGTTTTGACAAAATAGGGGAAACTCCGATCGAAGATCGATCGTCTGCTGACACCCAGACACCTCTGGTTGCAGTTGGTGAACCGGAAGCAGCAGCAGGCGTACTAGAAGCAGAAGCCCCTGCTGTATCTCTGGAAACCCAGACACCGCTGGCTGCGGTTGGTGAACCGGAAGCAGCAGCAGGCGTACCGGAAGCAGAAGCCCCTGCAGTATCGATAGAAATGACTGTGGTGGAAATGGCAGAGCCTGTAGAGATAGAAGTACCGGGAGAACCTGGGTTGAGCGTGCAGGTGGAAACGGTTTCAGTATCAGTGATCTCGATCGAATCTACAGGTGAAGAACTCTCTTCTGAGGCAGAAAAAACTGAATTGAGTCCCCCGAATCACCCCGATCCGAATCTAGTCGAAACTGCTAAACCGGCCACTGAATCCAAGTCTGAGAAGGTATCCGGCGAAGATCAGCCGTCATCTTGAGGCAGAAAGTAAAAGGTAGAAACCAGAATTTTTTTTATTCTGCCTTCTGCCTTCTTACTTTTTACTTCTTACTTTTTTCTTCTGCCCTCTTCCTTCACGCTTGACTTCAGTCCTCAACATCGATCGGTTAAATCCGTTAAATCCGTTATGTGGTTTCCGATTGCATCGGGATAATAAAATTGAGTCAACAGTTAACACTCAACCATTTAGTTTTTAGACTCCGAGTCAACAGTTAACAGTCAACAATCAACAATCACGGACGGTGTAACCGGAATAGATATTAAATCCCTTACACTGCGCGTTGCCGAACTTCCTTCTCCCTTAATATTATGAAAGCAATTATGGTCGTGGGAACAACATCTCACGCAGGGAAATCTTTACTCGTGGCAGCTTTGTGTCGAATCTTTTCTCGGCGAGGCTGGCGGGTAACTCCGTTTAAAGGTCAGAATATGGCACTGAATTCCTATGTCACAGCGGCCGGCGGAGAGATTGGTTACGCTCAAGCAGTGCAAGCTTGGGCTGCGGGCGTCGCACCTTGGGTAGAAATGAATCCGATTTTGCTAAAGCCACAAGGAGACATG
Source organism: Microcoleus sp. Pol8_D6 (assembly GCF_036700965.1). Classification (NCBI taxonomy): domain Bacteria; kingdom Bacillati; phylum Cyanobacteriota; class Cyanophyceae; order Oscillatoriales; family Microcoleaceae; genus Microcoleus; species Microcoleus sp. Pol8_D6. Next base: position 202,200 of record NZ_JAUBPW010000003.1, read on the forward strand.
ACTTCTCAATTAATTGTCAAGGGTCGGGCGATCGCCAATGTGCGAGCATCTCAATATTACGAGCAGTATTTCGATATCGGCTGGCAAGCTATTCGGGAATCTTTAGAATTTCTCAAGCAAGAATTTGACATGATTGTGTGTGAGGGAGCCGGCAGCCCTGCTGAGATTAATCTCAAACACCGCGATTTAACAAATATGCGGGTAGCTAAATATTTAAAAGCTCGAACTTTGCTAGTAGTTGATATCGATCGCGGCGGTGCTTTTGCTCACATCATCGGTACTTTGGAATTGCTCGATCCCGACGAACGAGCTTTAATTAAAGGATTCATTATTAATAAGTTTCGAGGACAAAAATCGATCTTAGATCCGGGTCTGACTTGGCTAGAAGAAAGGACTGGAATCCCGGTAGTTGGGGTGATTCCTTGGATAGACGAAGTGTTTCCCTCAGAAGATTCTCTCGATTTGCTCGATCGACGTTCTCCCAATTCTCAAACCGACATAAATATTTCGGTCATCCGCCTGCCCCGAATTTCCAATTTTACCGACTTTGACCCCTTAGAGTCGGAAACTTCCGTCACCGTCAAATATGTCAGCCCAAAAGACCATTTAGGCCATCCAGACGCCGTAATTTTACCAGGCTCTAAAACTACAATTTCCGATTTGCACGTGCTGCGCCAAACAGGTATGGCAAAAGCTATTCAAAATTATTTAGTAGCTGGCGGTACAGTCATGGGAGTTTGTGGTGGCTTTCAGATGCTGGGAGAAAGTATCACGGATAAAGAAGGCGTGGAGGGAGAAAGGGGAGAATTTCCAGGATTGGGATTGCTGCCTTTGAAAACTGCGATGGCACCGAACAAAATTGCCCGCCAACGCATCGTAACATCTAACTATCCTCAACCGGGTTTGCCAGTTTCCGGTTACGAAATTCATCAAGGAAAAACACAAATCCTAGAGTCAGATTTGACTCAACCGCTATTTGACGATGCTAGTTTAGGCATTGTCAATACTTCTCAATCAATTTGGGGTACATACCTGCACGGCATCTTTGACAACGGAGCTTGGCGGCGAGCTTGGTTAAATCACTTGCGGCAGCAGCGGGGACTCCGCGCCTTGCCTACTGGTATTCCTAATTACAGAGAACACCGAGAAGCTCTGTTAGACTCTCTAGCAGATACAGTGGAAAAGCATTTAGATATCAAGCATATTTTAGGTTAATTAGTTAACTGTTGACTGTTGACTGTTGACTGTTGATTATTGTTTATTAGAGTTGAGGTTCAAATTCAATGACAAAAGTTTGTTTTTTACCTGATAACGTGACAGTTCAAGCTGAACCGGGAGAGCTTTTATTAGATGTAGCCAAACGTGCAGGGGTTTCTATTCCTACTGGCTGTCTCATGGGTTCTTGTCACGCTTGCGAAGTAGAAATTGATGGCGGAGATACGATTTGTGCTTGTATTTCAGGCATCCCTTCGGGGAAGAAGCAAGTGACAATTAATCTGTATGTTGACCCGACTTGGTAATTTGTTAGTTGACGGTTGACGGTTGACTGTTGACTGTTAACTGTTAACTGTTGACGGACAACTGACAACTGACTAATTTTTTTGCCATTCTTGCTGTTTTTTGCGAGCCGATTGCAGCCATTTTTGGGATTCGGGATAAACCGTTGTGCCGGGTTTGACAGATTCTAATTGATTGATAATTTGTTGCAACTGGCTGAGGGAGTAACCGGGATTTTGAGAATTCACATCTTTTTGCAAGTTTGCCAACAAGCTTTTAGCTTCTTGCAAGGCTTTGGCAGAATCTTTTTCTGCTTCCAGTCTAATCTGGGTAATTCCTAAATTTTTTTGATATTCAGCGAGTTTAGTTTGAGCGTCGAGATAACCAGGGTTATCGACAGAAATCAATTTTAGTCGGTTAATTCCTTCTTGCCACAATTCTGCTATTTGCTCCCACTGTGCCGCGGGATGGGGAGGCTTTTGGGAGGCGACGGCGGCGGATAGAGCAAATTCTTTAGCAGCTTCAATTAAGTTGTCAGCCTGCACAGAACCGGTGGCGACGCCGCCCATTGCTTGAAAGTCTCTTTCTGCTGCTTTGAGTGTTTTCTTAGCCGTTTCTCCTGCGAGGGTTTCGGCGGGAATTTGATTGAGTTGGTCGATCGCACTTTGCCAATTTACCGTCGCTTTTTGTCTATCCGCAGCAGTTTTGGCTTGCTGATACTCCTGTTTCGCGGCCTTTAGCGTTTGTTCGACTTGATTTAACTGAGTAAAAGCATTTTTTTGCTGGAAAATCTGAGCCTCCATCCGCCCCACATTTTTGCGGGCGGCTTGAAATTCATCGACTGTAAACCGCCAACGGCAGCCGAAAAAAGAGCAGTAGGTTTGTGGATAATAACCTAAAAACCAAACTGGCAAGGCGTCGAGGTGTTTTTGCGCCTCTTTTGCTTTAATTTCGCCCAAGTCAAAATCAGCGACAGCCGTGGCTTTATTGATTAGTTGATCGGATTGTTCCACAAGGGCGATCGCCTGGCGGTAATTGTGATCCATACTCATAAAACTCGGCAGCAACAATATCGGCATTGTTTTCGCCACGGGCCAGCGAATCATCGGAAAAGGTAGATTTAGCAGCCAAATTATCCCTGCAGCACTTCCCAGCAAACTCCCAGCAAAGATGATTTTACCGAACAATCCGGGCGGGCGGTTGGCTTTGACGGCAGCTTTGAGAGCTTGTTCGCTGAAGTTGGGAAATTCGTCTTTGAAGGTATCGCGGATTTCTTCTATTGAGGCGAAAGTGCCGTTTTGCAAGCGTAATTTCTCCAACCGCTTGATTACCATCCGTCGGTAGACATCACCGGCTAGACTATCAGCCGCCGCGCACTTGTCAACTTCGGCCCGCAAAATTTCAAAAGCTCGATCGGTAAGACGCGCCATAAAACTCACCTATTCCCTTTTAATTATTTTACAGGTTCCCGTGTAAATAATTGTTAAAATATATAAAGCCCACATCAAATATCCGAATTAATTTCATGCCGACTGCTTTAATCACCGGTGCTTCTGGCGGAATTGGTGCAGCCTTTGCCGCCGAATTAGCCAAACGCCAGCACAATCTAATCTTGGTAGCTCGATCCGAAGACAAATTGCAACAGCTAGCTGCTACACTGCAACAGGAATTCAATATTTTAGTCGAAATTATCGTTCAAGATTTGACCGCACCGGCCGCTGGAACTGCTGTATTTGACGCAGTTGTTAAAAAAGGTTGGACGGTTGATTTGTTGGTGAACAATGCGGGTTTTGGTGATTACGGTGTTTTTGCCGATCGCCCGCTTGACAAACAAGTAACCATGGTCCAACTAAATATTGTAGCATTAGTTGAACTATCGCACTTGTTTTTGCAGGGAATGAGGCAGCGAAAAGCAGGAAGTATCATCAATGTTAGTTCGATCGCAGCTTTTCAACCGATGCCGTACTTGTCGATGTATGCAGCTACTAAAGCCTTTGTTTTGAGTTTCAGCGAGGCACTTTGGGCGGAAAACAAAGATTTAGGAATTCGCGTTTTGTGCCTTTGTCCAGGGCCGACCGAATCGGACTTTTTCGCAGTAGCTGAATTTCCTAAATCAATGGCATCCAGTAGCGGGCAAAAACTCGTTCCCGCAGCGGAAGTAGTGCGAGATGCTCTCAAAGCTTTAGACAAAAATGAGTCTCATGTTGTGACAGGGGGAATTCCCAATCAAATCATCGCCAATATGCCTCGATTGATGCCGCGAGAACTTTTGGTGAAGTCGGTAGAAAAGGTGTTTCGGGCGAAAGCTTAATTACGAAGGAAGTTCGGCAAGGAAGTAGTCTATCTACGGGATTTAACGGATTTAACCGAGGTGGGTTCTAGGAAAGTTCGGCAACAGATTGTGTACGAGATTTAACCCATTTAGCCGAGATTGGGAAAAAGGAACAGGGGAAAAATTCCTAATTCCCAATTCCCAATTACTAATTCCGAGAATTACAAATATCGAGTTAACTGGACTCGATAGCGTTCCTTCTTAGTAACCGCAACTTCTCCAATTTCCAATCTTCCCTTGCCGGTAACAGCAATTAAATCTCCCGACTTGACATTATAACTAGCTTGAGTAACGTCTTTCCAGTTAACTCGCACGTCACCGCTGCCAATTAAATCGGCCATTTTGCTGCGAGACATTGCGAATCCAGCGGAGGCGACAGCATCCAATCTCATGGATGCTTCAACGGTTGTCATTTCTTTCTTTTTGGGTTCTCTAATTTTGAGTTCGCTCAACTCAATGCGCCGCGTTTGCACAGGAACCGATCGCACTTGCTGCAAACTCATCTCCAAATACTCTACCATCTCCGGCATGACAATCGCTTGGGCGCCGCGTTCTCCCAAAACAATCACATCGCCAGTTTTCTCCCGGACAATTCCCGTACCCAACATCGCCCCCAAAAAGTCGCGGTGAGAAGCTGTATCGAACAAGAAATTGCCAGCGATTTCTACTGCCGCAACGTTAACGCTACCAGAGTCGATCGGGATATCCGATCGCGCGATCGCAATTCTTTGTCTTTCAGCTTGCGGGTAGCCGCCCCAAGCCACTAATTCCACGTCTGTTAAGCGCTTAAATACCGTCAGAGTGTCCGCCAATTCTGGAGGCGACAGAAAATCAGTCAGAGTAACTTCCCAAGTTTTAATTGCTTGTTCCGCTTGGTCGATCGCCCGCGCCACACATTCGCGGTTTTCAATGCCTTTTAACAGTTCTTCTCTTGGTAACATCAGTCAATTTTAGATTCTAATTTGCAATTGCCAAAGCTTGCTGTAACTAAAAAGTCTACTTTTTTAACAGTCGCACTAACTTAATTATAGTCTAAAATCATCAAATAACGATCGTATGATTTTAGTTGCTGGTAAAGCTGATATGATGAGCACGATTATTGTACCAAATCGATGAAATCTTCGAGTTAAAGTTTTTGCAAGAGTTCGATCGAGTATGGCAGCAAAATTGTCCACCCAATTACTTATTCTTCTTCACCCGCAAATACAACTCTTCCATCGCCTCAATAAACGAACCATCCTTGTGCCAAAACTGTGGAAAATCTCCCTGTTTCTTCACCACGATCGCACTTACACCACTCTGCGCTGCCACCTCAATCGTCTGCGGTAATCGCTTCGCACCATGCCAAAACTCTTTCAGGCTGACCGTTTGCGCCTCACTGGCGATCGCCTGCGTGTAATAGGAATCCACCGCCACAGGGGCCGCTGCATCCGCCGTTAACTCGGCAGAAAGCGCCATTCCCAAAGGCGTTTTTGCTAATTCCCGGTGCAGCACTTCCTTAGAAAGCCCCCGTAATTCAAACAGTAAAAATGGATCTTTGTCCAATTCGGCCGCCACCAAATAATAAACTCCGGCAATATGTTTGCAGGGATTGCTATAGTCTGGGCAAGAGCAAGTAGTCTTAAAGTCCTCGCGGCTGCTGGGTAAAAGGTGCAATCCGAGGGGTGCAAAAGCCTTTTCAATATTGTCGGGCATTTCGTTGAGTAGCAGCCGGGAAATGAAGCTGGCTTTTGATGCCATTTGGGCGATCGCCACTTTCCACTTTGCCTGACTAATTGGCTCAAACTCAATTTTAGTTTTGTACAGAGGCTCCTTATAAACCCCAAAATAAGGATTTACCGACCCCCTTACTTCTGCCATCACTAAGCCATCATTAATCTTAAAGCTTTTTACCTTGTCATTCCTGGCATAGGAACGTCCCCTTCCGAGTCGTCCAGAATCGGTAAATCTTTCCAGCCCATCGATAAATTTATTTCCCCACCAAGTCCGAGTAAATTGTGACATAAGCTGTTCTGCATTTAAATTGTATATTTCGATGACAATCAAAAATCCTCTCCCTCTCTCCCCCTCTCCCCCTCTCCCTCTCTTATGTTGTTTCTCCTAATCTAGAACCGCATTTTTATTAAGCCTAATTAATTTCTTAAATGCCTCATTATCCAACTCAGTCAACCACGACTCATCCGCACCAATAATTGACCCTGCCAATTTCTTTTTGTCCTCAATCATTTGGTCAATCTTTTCTTCCAACGTGCCAATTGCCACAAACTTATGCACAAACACATTTTTTTCCTGTCCAATCCGAAACGCCCGATCCGTCGCCTGATCTTCCACCGCCGGATTCCACCAGCGATCGAAATGGAACACGTGATTGGCTTTTGTCAGCGTAATTCCCACGCCGCCCGCCTTCAGTGACAGAATAAATACCGAAGGTTCAGACTCTGGATCTTGAAACTCTGAAATCATCCGTTCCCGTTTTTCGCGACTCGTTCCCCCGTGGATGTAGTAAGTGTTGTAATGTAGCGTTTGTTTAATATATTTTTCCAACGCGCTTCCCAGTTCTGTAAACTGCGTAAATACCAATAAACTTTCGCCTTCTGCTTTGACTTCCTCAATCATCTCGATCAGCCGTTCCAGTTTGTGCGATCGCTCTGGTGTAAACTCACTTTCATCCTGCAAAAACTGGCGCGGATGGTTACAAATTTGCTTCAGCTTCAGCAGTGTCGCCAAAATCATCCCCTTGCGCTTCATCCCTTCCGCCGCGTCAATTTCTTGTTCTACCTCTTTGACAATTGCTTCATAAAGCGAAGCTTGCTCGCGGGTGAGATTGCAGTAGAGCTTTTGCTCAACTTTGTCGGGGAGATCCTGAATAATCGACTTATCGGTTTTCAGGCGCCGGAGAATAAAGGGTTCTACTAATTTTTTGAGCGCTGCCGATTGCGTGCGACTCGCATTTTTTTGAATCGGGATCTCAAACAACTTCCGAAACTGTGCCTCTTTGCCCAGATAGCCCGGATTGAGGAAATTAAAAATTGACCATAAATCCAGCAATCGATTTTCCACGGGTGTTCCAGTCAATGCCAGTCGATGGGTAGCGGGTAACTTTAAAATCGCCTTGGTTTGCGCCGCTTTCGGATTTTTAATATTCTGCGCTTCATCAATTACCACGCGATGCCACGCTACGCTGCTCAACAGTTTCTCGTCTTTTCGCACCAAGGTAAAGGAAGTAATCAACATATCGCAACCTTGGACGGCGGCTTTGAATGCTTTGGCATCTTGCAAACGTTGAGGGCCGTGGTGGATGAGGGATCGCAATTCTGGAGCAAACTTTTCCATTTCCTTTTGCCAGTTACCAACTACGGAAGTGGGCGCAATTAGCAGCGTGGGTAGAACCGAATGTGCGATCGCTTTTTCTGTCTTCTTTTCTGTCTCTTTTGTAGTAGATAAAATTTCCCGCTCTTGCAATAATCGAGCAATTACCTGCGCCGATTTACCCAAACCCATATCATCGGCAAGACAGCCATTTAATCCCAAACTTTCCAAATAACTCAACCAAGAAACGCCGCGCTTTTGGTAATCCCGTAACTTGCCCTGAAACTTTGCTGGATCTGCAATTAACTCTAACCGACTCTTATCGTTCAGCTTCTCCAACATATCCGATAAAGCCCGATCGCGCTCAACCTCCAACTGTTCGCTCGCTTCTCCTTCTGCCGTCAACTTCATAAAGTCAATTAGGCTTAAATCGGGATGTTCTTGGCGATGTTTTTTCCAAAACTCCAACATCTCCTGCATCTTGTCTTTGTCCAGTTCCATCCATTGTCCTCGGAACTGCACCAGCGGTGTTTTGCTATTTACTAACGCCTGCCATTCTTGTTCGCTAACCCGTTCACCCCCGATCGCCAATTCATATTGATATTCCACCAAGGAATCCGCCGAAAACAATCCTTTGCCCTTGATTGCAGCGCTCTTGCTGCCCTTCCCTTTGACTTGCAGGCGAATCTTCGCCCGCTGCCGTCCCTTCGGCGTCCACCAAGCGGGGACAATCACTTTGTATCCGGCATCTTCTAATACCCAAGCGGACTCGCTGAGAAAGGTGAAAGCATCATCTAAGCTGAGGGTAATGTTAACGGGTTTGTCGGTTTCTAGCCCTTGCCAAAGTTGGGGATAAATGCGGGCAGCGTAGCCGAGATTTGTCAGCAAATGTTGCTCAAAGTTGTCTCCGAATTGTGTTTGCAACTGTTTTTGTTGAGTCGATCGCGATCGCCAATAATCCTGCAACGGCATCCGCAGAGATGGGTCTTTTTTCGCAGCCACCTGAAACTCTAAAACCCAAGGCTGTTCGGGGTTTTCGGGGGATTGTAGTTGAAAGCAGAGGGAGAATGAATCAGCAGATTGATTGCGCGTAATGCGATCGCGCCAGGTTTGCCATTGCCGATATTGTTCAAGGCTTACTCGCGCGATTTTTCGTGTTTGGTTGAGGCAGATTTGCAGTAAAGAATCCGCAATCTTATTTTCAAACGATGCTGGAATGGGGGTTTGAGTGACAATTTCCGCGATCGCACACTCGGAAAAATGCCGCAGCAACCGTTCGCGATCGTAGAACTTTGGTGTATCTTGTAGCTGGATCTTCCGAAAACCGGACACACAAACTAAAGGCATCCATTCAACATAGCGTTGTAAATCAGTTTCGTACTGTGTTGAAACAATTTCCCATCCCGGATAAATCTCAAAGCTGGGTGCAATTTTGGCAGGTGTTTTTGGAGTTTTTGCAGTTGTTTTGGTTTTTGTCTCGCCCGCTTTCTTACGCCCGCGCGTGGCTTTCTCAGCGGGTTCAGATGTTTCGATGGGTGCGATCGCGATCGGAGCAGTTTCTCGATAACGCAACGCCGGAATATAATGATCTTTCAGAACAATTTGCTTAAAATTTTGGGTGTAGTGATACCAAAATAGCAAGTCTGAACCAAACTGAACTTCTGCTACATCGTAGAGGGCAAAAAAATGCAGATCGTTCAATACTTTAGTCAAAGTGTGGGTGGCGATGCACACACAATCAACTTGCCAATACTCCAACTCAAATGTTTCGGGTAACTCTGTCTCTAAATATCGCGCTAGTTCTAAAGATGGCAACGGCTGGTTGTCGGCAGTGGGCAGTAAAAAATACCGAGGGACGATCGCGTATTCTCGCCCCATCGCACTTGTATTGCTGACTGGTGGCAGTTGAATCCCGGCTTCTTTCGTTAGAAACTCTCTTAACTGTGCCGTCTCCAATTGTCGGGGATGAACCTTAGCAGGCTGTTTTTTCTTTTGAGTGGTTTCAACCCAAAGACAAAAAGTTCCACCTTGAACAAAACTCTCTTCTATTTGAGGAATCCAAGTGCCGTGGAGGATTTTCATAGGTCATACCAAACGCAACCTTTGGCAGCCTATCATATCATCTATTAGCGGGAAAAGATAAGAAGGTGGTTGAAACCGCTGCTATACAAACGATCTCCGCCTCCGCGGACTAAAGAAAATAACGTAATTTTACCGCGCTATCTTTAACCCGCGTCGGCGGGTTTTGCTTGTGGAGACGAGGTTTCAACCGCCGAGTCCTCTTTAACCAGCCTCTGCGGGTTTTGACTTGATAGATGCGGTTTCAACCGCCGAGTCTTCTTACCCAAAAATTGGGTTTGGTTGAGTCGATGGGAGGTATTACCCTCCGCACCTCTCAGTTAGATCCGGACGTGCGATTTTCACCGCATCCGGCT